>NZ_JBGVJL010000195.1:0-9733 GCF_045129435.1 Ruminococcus sp.
ACTGCGAAGTTATCAAAATTACCGGAAATTCCTACCGCATCAAGGGCAGAAAAATCTTTGATGATTCTGATGACTGATTCTTCGCTCATAATTGTACATTTTAAATGAGCGTTTTTCGTCATTTTCACTTGACATTTACAATAAACATACTCGCTTGAATAGTAAGGCGGATCACAGTAGAAAAAAGCATTTTCTCTGTCATAGTGTTTGATTAAAACCTCAAAATCCTGATTTTCGATTACCGTATTTTCAAGTCTTTTACCAACTTGCTCTATCAGTTGAAAAAGGCTCACTACTGAAAAAGGCTGACAGGCAAAGGATTTGCCACCGCTTGAGTAACTGTATCGCAAGAGTTTCAGAAACATTACTGCTCTGCGCAAGTCGTAGTCCTTTTTCATTCTGACATATAGCTTTATGACTTCTTCTGCTTTCAAGTCAGGCAGGATAATCTTCGTCAACTGCAATTCCTCATCAAGATATTTATCATCAAACTTTTCTTGCTTAAAAAAATCCCTGATTGCATTGAAATCATCCCTTGAATTAAGCGGATAGAATCCCAGCTCTTTTATGAAAGCCAAAGGTCTGTCACGCATACAGCAAAAGAGGTTAACAAGATTGTGGTTGTAATCGTTGTACACCTCGAATTTATCAGGTTTTTTCTTGCCTAAAAGTACCGCTCCCGAACCGCCGAAAGGTTCAATATACCTTTCGTAATTCAGAGGAAACAGAGCGTACAAAATATGAAGGACGGAAGTTTTGTTTCCCATCCAACTCACAGGGGTTTTTATTACCTTTCACTCCTCTCGGAACATCAATCGCCCCTGAAACGACAAAAAGCCGTTGATTAAGTCTTTAACTCAACCAACGGCTGTATATATATTGAAACCAATATCAGTCGCTGTCAGAAACGATTGATATTAGTTGTTGATAACCTGCTCATAAACGCCCTTATCGTCTGTGCCTACATCGACAGGCTCGGGTGTGAGCAGTTCAATAATATAAATTGTGTGTCTGTTGATTTCAACATCTTTTACGCTGAAAAGCGTTTCAAATAAATTGCGTGCCTGTCGCTCGGTTTCGTTTGCATTGTTGTTCCAATGCAAGAGCAAAGACACGCTGATTGTGTTGTATGTACTCTCGTCACCAATCGCCCTTACAGGAGCACCCGACTGCTTGAGAGAGTACACACCAAGGGACTTATCTTGTTTGTTATCGAGTTTACCGATGTAGTAATGCTCGGCTTTAAAGACAGTCTTTAAGAAGTCCCTTATATCAGATAAATAAATCAAAGTCCTGCCTCCTGCTTGTAAAATCTTGCAAATGCCTTTTGACAAAAGTTTTGTCGTGTACCGCCCTTGAGCCAAGGTGTAAGCCACTTACCCCCTGCATTCTTGTTTGCACCGTGCTTTTTACCGTCCTTATCAACCCACACTGTGCGGTGGAAATTATATTCAGGGTGAAAATACAACCGTCTGGCATACGGTGTACTTGATACGATTTTTGTTTCGCCCTCGGCAAGATTTGCGTAATCGGCAAATGTGCTTTCATTCTGCAAATTACCAGTATCAAAAGGCATAACCTGATTGTTTTTAATCTGTGTAAGCAATGCGTCTGTGGTGTTACGCAATGCCGTTTGCTGTGCCATATCAATCTGTTTTAATACAGGCAAATTCAGCTTGATTTTTGATGTTACCGAAAAACTCATTAAACTCCCCCAATACAAAAAGCACCCTGCATTTCTGCAAAGTGCTTTGATTAAAATAAATCGCTGTGTGAACCTGTGCGTGCAAGGAAAAGTATCAGTTCATCATCAAGATACTCATAAATCAGCAACCAATCAGGCTCTAAATGGCATTCGTGCTTACCTTTGTAATTGCCTATGAGCATATGGTCACGATATTTGTCGGGCAATTCCTCACCATTTGCAAGCATATTAACAACATTTTTGAGAATACTCAAATCCTTATGTTGTTTTTGTGCCTTTTTATAGTCCTTTTTGAATTGATTGGTTGGTTTGATTATATATTTCATCTGTCCAAATCCTCAAACAATTCATCAGCGGTGTTATAGCCTTTGTAAAGTTCAGGGTGTTTCTTCATTTCCTCAACCTCGGCAAACGCTTTCTCGGTTTCGGCATTGTACTTGCGAATTGTAAAAGGGATACCGTTAAACTCAAGGGCTTGCTGAATAAACATATTAATTGCTGTACTCATATCAAGTCCTAAAGATGAAAATAATTCCTGTGCCTTTTGTTTCTTATCTGCATCTATTCTGACATTAATATTTGACATTGCCATAATATCATCTCCTCAACATTATATTATCACAATGTTACAACAATGTCAATACAATTAAATTACATCCAACTCCGTATAATTCACTGTGCCGTCAGGGTTGCGGTGTTTAATGCCTTGTACGATATTACGCTTTACTCCGTCAAGCACTACAAAGCCTGAACTCAATGTGGGGCTGTCGGGAGCAAGGTCACCGTCAAAAAGCAGCACTGCCGACACCTGCACAATTTTCTGTTCCTTTGTATATACTGTCTTTGCTTTTGACTGCATATTGCAATGAGCATTGCCTGGGAATAGAGTTTTTGAGGGATAAAGATTTTTCGATGGGTACAAATCCCTGCACTCAAAAGCAACAACAGGTGCACCGTCTTCGGTAACACCCTCGCCGTATATTGTGACTTCAACAGAAGTTTTGCAGAACTGCTTTTTTACAAGTGACGGAAATTTCAAAACATATCACCTCATATTGCAGGATAACAAAGCCCTGTTGATTTAAGCAGAGAGTAAAGGTCCGCAGGAATTGCCACACCGCTTATGCACATCAAATTCCAACTTGCTCCAAACTCCATACCCACACCGTTGATGTTGTAATTTTTCAGATAAGAATTAATCATATCAGCGTTTTCTTTCTCAAAAGCAGTAAGTCTGTTGTGCACTCGGCTGATGATTTTCTTCTGCATTTCTGAAAGCTTTTCAAAATCAATGCGATTAAAGGTCAGAATGTCGATGTGCTCGGCGGAGATAATGCTGTTTTCATCTCCGCCCTGCTGTTCAATGTAATCCGCAAACATCAAGCCACCGCCGTAGTATCAACATCAACATAAATACTGTCAATCTTGCCGTCTTTGCCGTTAGGGAAAACAAATGTATCGGAAAGTGTACGGTTCTGATAGAGCCAACCGTCACCCTCAGTATGTGCCCCCGGTGCAAAGAAGTAAATGCTTGAAATCTTCGGTACAGTCTTGCAGGTATCGCCACAAGCAACAATAACATTGATTTTGTGACCGCCTGTGGCAGGCTCAAAACCACCGTCAGCAGGATTGAAGTTGAACTTATCATAGAAACGCTCATCATCAATAACCTCGATAATAGGGCAACCGTCTACCTCAGTTACTCTTGTTTCAATTCCCATACCACCCTCGGCAATCTGAGTAAGCTCAATCTTGCGGGTAAATTCTGTTGACTGCTCAAGGCAATCCATAATGTTTGATGTTACATAAGCAACAAGTGTACCTCTCGCCTTGTATCTGCGAAGTTTTCCGGCCGAAAGAATAGTCTTGAGCTTTGAGTAAGCGTTTGCTTTAGTCCAGTCGGTTGACTTGGTAGCCGAATGATAGCCGTCTGTTGCCTGAGCCTTTGCGGCAACCTTTGAAAAGAAAAGTGCATCGGTTTCCGGTGCGACCTGTGTCTGCTCAAACACCTTTGAAATATTCTCAACCTTTGCGGTAGCGTTGGTTTCGTCAACATCTGCCTTATCCACAAGGAACTCAATATCTCTGTCGTGCTCGCAAGTGAAAGGAACATCAGTCTGTGTGTACTTGCCCTTGTTCCAACCACCCTCTCTGCTGTGGTTCTTAAAGCCTGTTGTTGACATCTGTGTAAAGTGGAATGTTCTTGCACCCACCCATTTTACATTTGATGTGATGAATGGTGAAGTAAGTGTGCCCTGCATAACCCTCGGTTTTATCATTGAACGATGTAATTACTCTTACTTTCATTTTGTCACCACCTCTCAAAATTTGGGTATTAAAAAAGCACTCAATCTGATTGATTAAGTGCTTTGATTGGTTATTGAATTTTGTGTTACTTTATTCCGGAACTATAATCATATGCCTACCTGTTCGCATAAAATAATCGGTATCAAGTTTTTTTACTTCATTTTTTATCTGCGTGGGGGCATCATCATTTATTATTCTTTTTCCTCTAACAAGGTGCGAATATTTCATGTATTTAAAAAAAGCCTCTGTCATAACAATCAACTCCCCATAATAATTTTTACAACTTGTTTTGAGATTGCTCTTGCTTTTTTCGTCATACTTTCAGCTATACATTCAGAAATAAATTCATCAAGTGTCGTAAATCCGTATAAAGAAACTTCTTTTGGACTTATTTTCTCCATTATATCTGTAATTTTCTCAAGTTTATCATCCCATAATGGGTCATTTAACCTGTGTTCAAGCTGTATCGCATGACCTATCTCGTGTCTGAAAGTATGCAAAGGGTGTGCCGAGGACCATTTACCCGATTTCTTCATCTCTTGCGCTTTTTGTGCGTGTTCAGACAAAGCATTTTTCTTATTCGCAAACTTTAATAAAAGTTCTCCTGAATTATCGTAAAATTCACCATAATCCGTTGAGATTTTAGAATTAAGTATGCCAACTCTTGAAATGGTTGTTACTTTACCGAATTTCTTTTGCATATTTTCAAGTTCGTTATTAAAAGTTTCCTGAACTTCTTTTGTAACACCCTTTTCAAATTCTATTATACCACCGTTTTCAGAATTTTCAACATCTGTCTTTGCTTTTTCAGTAGTGATTTCAGGATTTTCAATCTTTGTGATTGATTCACTATCTGATATTTTATGAATGTAATCTTCCTTTTGCTCCGCCAACTTATCCGCCCTGTCGTGCCACTCGTCTGCTCTCGCTTGTGCAAACTTCTTGTTATCCTCATCAAGGCTGTATTTTGCTCTGCGGTCAAAGCGTTCGGCTTGTTTTTCGGCGTGCTGTTGCTGTACTTCAAGTCCTCTTTGACGGTCAAGCTCTGCGAGTTCGTCATCGGAGAGAGGTTCGTCCAAATCGTCAAGTTCAGGGTAGTAGGTGCTTGTGCTGTCTTTACAGCGAGGGTGGAAAAGTCCGTTTGCAATAGCTGTTGAAAGCAAAGGATAATCGCCGTCCGATTTCTTGCCGTTTGAATACACATCATCAATGAAAATCTTGCCTATGTAACACGCACAATCAGGGCAACCGCCTTGCCTTGAATTTACCACAACAAGCGATAATCCGTACTTCGCTCTTTCTTCGCCCTCACCTCTTAGATATGCTCTCTTATTTGCTGTCTTGATTGCCATATCCGCATAGTCCGAAAGCGTGTGCCTTGCACCGTTTTTGTACTCCACACAATTCAGCCCTGCGTTGAGCATATCCTTACAAGCCATATCAACTGCTTTTTCGTAAGTGCCTGCACCTGTGTTTGCATAGACTTGAGCGTTAAAAATAGCTTTGCGGTACTTATCGTTGCTCATACGCAAAACCGCCGTTTCTGCCCTCCTCAAATCGTCTGTGGTCGATTTTACAAGAGCATCGAGCTTACGGTCATTGACCTTAAAAAACTCGCCTGTGCTCGCCCCTGTGGGCATATTCGGTGTAAAGCCGTCCTTGATTGCCTCAAGTATTTTAGCCATAGGCACGGACTTACCACGCAAGTTCCAAATATCAATTCTGTTGAGATTTTTCGGTTCAAGTCCCAATGCTTCGTACACATCTTTGAAACGATGAAAACAAGAGGCTCTGTGCCATCATTCTTAGTGTACTTGCGAATAATAACCTGACATTTACCTTTCTTTCCGATAATGCCTGTCCAGTCCATACGAAGAGGCTCTCCATGCTTTTTCATTGATACTGATAAAAAGAGCTGTGACAGCTTCCATTCGAGCGAAGAATGAAGTACAAAATTAACTGTAATTTCTCTCTTGTCATCTGCTCCCCACACATCAAAAGTCACTTTTGCCATATTGCATGGTGGCAGTTTACCTTTACCCTGTGAGCGAGCACGCTCAACCTTTGCTACTGTAAAATCATAATCACCCTCGGGGAGCGGTTCATAATTTCCGCCCTCTTCGGTTATTTCGTCGTTCCAACCAAATTCTCTATCCATTTATGCATCTTCCTTTCTTATTAAAACGGTAAGTCACGGTTGCTCTGAATTACTTCGAGTACTTTATTCCACGCTCCCACAAGGCAACCGTTAATAAATCGTGGATCATAGTTTGTAATCGGTGTATCATAAGGGTAGTGTCCCTGTGTAAACACCGCCTGTCTGATTTCGCTTTCGTCAACTCCGTTAGCTCTCATAAGGTCGGCAAGTGCTTTTGGTATGCCCTCGGGAATATTGACAGACTTGTCATTCTGTGGCATAGGTGAAGGTGGTACAGGCTCGGGAGCTTTTTCAATCTGCGTAGTTTGTGGTACAGGCTGTGTCGCAGGCTCTGCCTTAGGTGGCTGAGGTATCGGATTTTGCGGAACAGGAGCGTTATTTACAGGTGCAACATCATTAAAAATATGAGCAATGCCTGCGTAGCTAAAATCCATTTCTTCGGGCAGTCCGTGACGGTTCTTTGCGTCCCAACAAGGGTGATGAAGCGTGTACATCACTCTCCCTCCGCCCTGTGCCTTGTACTTTCTGCCGTCTTTGTCGGTTGCTACCGCTACTGTTTTATAATTAGCAAAAAGCACCATATCTGCCCATTCTTTGACAAGTGGGCTAATCTGAGAGCTTGTCTTTTTACCGAGCTTTAATTCCCAACGGTCATACTCGCCGATTTCGTCAGGCTGTGAAAATTTGCGGAGCTGTGCGTGTGCGGTAAGCACAACATTGATACAATCGCTATTACGATTATAAGTATTGTTTCTAACATTGCTCTCACCTCCTCGCATAATGCAATTATGTTTTTAGCGAATAACCCCTGCTTTAATTAGCATTGCTATTGCCAATCAATCTTGAGTGCTTACATGCTCACTCTGGTTACCTCGTTTTCGTAATTCCTGCAGATATTTGTCCAAATCTTGGTACAGGTCTGTCTTTTCAAATTCGCACCAATCGGAATAAGGAAGCACAAAAAAAGTGTTACCGAATGAGGCGGTAATGCTCCCGTCCACTCCTCTCTTGTCAAGGTGTAAAAGTCATCTTCTAAAGGATAAGGCGGAACATAAGGTACCGTAAACCTTGGTCCCGGTGTGACATTCTTTTCGGCAATCGGTTTTGGAAATGAATTCATATTAAATATGTCATTTAGTAAACTATAAAGGCTCATTTTTTACATCTCCTTTCCTATGCTGTTTTCTTGGTATCCGCAAGAGCCTGAGCGTAACCACTGATATAAGCCTGCTGACTCTCTGATAACTGCTTGAGCAGAGTGATAAGCTGTTCAGCTGTTACTTTAATGTCAACTACTGTTTTCATTTTTTCCACCTCCATGCAATAAGAACGATAATTGCGACATTACAAGCAATAATTGCGATGTCAAGACAAATGTTGAAAATACTCATATTTTCACTCCTTTTATATATTGACAACGGCTAAGGTTAATACTATAATCTTACTTAGGGGAGTTGGTCGCTCCCCCTTTCAGATTTTCTTATCAGAACATTTCTTTGATTAAATCAATGATTGCTTTGATAAGGTTTAGTATTGCGGTCGCAAACACCAGCTTTTCGATTTCGGTGGGTTTGCGACCTTTTCTTTTGCCTTTTGCCATTGTTTTTCACCTCTTTGTTGACTTGTTGTATTAATTATATCGTATTTTATTTACTATGTCAATACTATTTTAAAATATTTTTGAATTTTTCTTGACAAGTCAATATTTTTCTGATAACATATAGATAACGGAGGTGATAATATGAATGAACTTACAAATAGAGTTATAGAAGTGCGAAAAAGTGAAGGCTTAAATCAACGACAATTTGCAGAAAAGTTAGATTTGAGTACTAACTTCATCAATCAATGCGAAAACGGAAAGCGTGAATTTTCAGAGCGTACTATTAAAGATATAGCAAGTACATTTAAAATCAATCTTGAATGGCTAAGAACAGGCGAGGGCGAAATGTATGACGAAGAGAGCGAGGAAGTTGTTCTTGAGGCTCTCAAAGCTGAATACGGACTTGATGACAAGGATATTGAAATTATTCAGGCATACATACATATGGTTCCTCTTGAGCGAGAGGTGTTTAAGAACTTTATTAAAAATGTGCAAAATAAAAAGGAGCTTTAAGCCCCTTTGATGTTTGAATATATTATTTTTACAAATTTCAGAATTGCAACTAACGCTTTATGACTTTCTATAATATCTATGTATTCGATTATTTCATTTCTGATGCTTGAATTTGATTTCATTTGTCATTCTCCTTACTACAATAGTCCTTATATATCTATTATAGAACATTCGTTCTAATTTTTCAAGTGCTATTTGCAAGAAATTTTTAACTGTCCTAAAAATGGGACTTTGCTCCGTATCCTCGGCAAAGCCGTAGGGTTTTACAGTAACATTTATTAAAATAAAAAAATCCGCCCTAAAATAGGAAATCAATTTCCTATTTTGGAATGATAAAGCGAAAATGTTTACTCGAGTAAACAAAATAAGTCAGCGAAAATGTCCACTCGAATGGACAAAACAAATTCTGAAAATGTGCAAACGTTTGCACAAATTGGAATGATAAAGCGAAAATGTTAGTGTGGTGGCTTGAGGAGGGTTTGAGGGGTTTTATAACCTTTCGTATAAGAAAAATAAACTAATATATATAGAGAGAGAAAGGGTTCTTTAAAATAGCCCCAAACCTTCCACTACCCTCCGTACATAAGCAATAAAAAATCCGCCCTACCCTGCGCCAACAGGATAGAACGGAAACCATTACACAGGGTGTAACGGTGCAATATAACGCAATATAATTGTACCATACTCCCTTGTGTTTTGCAAGTTTTGCAGATAAATAACACAAGGGATTTTTGCACCCTTTTTGAGGTGAAATATGAAAAAATGTATCAATAAAAGGTGCAACAGAGAGTTACAAGATGATTTTGCCTTTTGCCCATACTGCGGTAAAAGTCAGACCAACAGCAAGCCAACAATCAGACGGAGAACGAAAGGCACAGGCAGCATTTACTTACGCAAAGATAACAAGTCAAAACCGTATGCAGCTGCAAGTAGTGTCACCGGCAAGCAAGTTTATTTAGGTGCTTTTGCCACAAAACGAGAGGCGGAAAACGCACTCAAAGATTACGAGTATAACCCTGTAAGTTGCTATAACATAACGCTCGAGCAGTTGCATGCTAAATGGCTGAAAACAAAGGCATATGATAAGCTTGGCAAGAGCGTTAAGAGCAACTATGCGAGTGCATGGATAAAGCTTGAGCCGCTCCATAAGCGTAAATTCAGAGATTTACGCACATCAGATTATCAATACATAATAGATTATTATGATAACCCACACCACGAAGTTGGTGCAGGTGGCAAGCTAAAATATCTCGATAAGAACGGTAAGGGCACTTATAAAGTCACAAGTACCCCGAAAATCTGTGAGGGCTTAGGTTACTCTGCATTGCATAAAGTCAAGTGCCTGCTCACTACACTGTATACCTTTGCGATGAAAGAGGATATAGTAAACAAAGACTATGCAACCTTTATCGAATTACCAGAGCAGGAGGAAACCACAGCTACGAGATTT
>NZ_JBGVJL010000196.1:0-6711 GCF_045129435.1 Ruminococcus sp.
TGCGTATCCGACAGTTTGACCGCATAAAAGCCATACGGCAATGGTAACAACTGCAATTACAATTACCACAGGTACGAACACACCCGAAACCTTGTCGGCAATTTTGGCCACAGGTGCTTTTGTAGCGGAAGCGTCACTCACCATTTTTATAATCTGAGAAAGTGCGGTATCCTCTCCGACTGCGGTTGCTCTGCATTTTATAAATCCCGATTTATTAATAGTACCGGCGGATACATTGTCACCTATCGACTTGTCAACAGGGATACTCTCACCGGTAAGAGCAGATTCGTCAATAGCTGTGTTGCCGTCAATAATTTCGGCGTCCACAGGAATATTTTCACCCGGTCTGACTACAAATACATCACCTTTTTTAACTTTATCAACTGTCACCTCGGTTTCCTTGCCGTCAATAAGCAAGGTAGCCTTCTTTGGTGCAAGGTCTAAAAGTGCCTTTAGTGCGTTTGTAGTCTTGCCCTTTGAGTGTGCCTCAAGCATTTTGCCAACGGTAATCAGCGTTAAAATCATAGCCGCCGACTCAAAATAGAACTCGTGCATATAGTGCATTACAAGCTCCATATTGCCCTTTACCTGAGCGTCAGTCATTGCAAAGAGTGCGTAAACGCTATATACAAACGAAGCACCCGAACCGAGGGCAACAAGGGTATCCATATTCGGTGAACGGTGAATAATGCCCTTAAAGCCGTTTACGAAAAACTTCTGATTAATCACCATTATAACAATGCACAGCAAAAGCTGAGCCAGTCCCATTGCGATATGGTTATCTGCAAAAAAGCTTGGCAAAGGCCAGCCCCACATCATATGCCCCATTGAAATATACATCAATACGATAAGAAAACCAACCGATGCAATAAGTCGATGCAAAAGCTCGGGAGTTGCCTTGTCTTTAAGCTGTTCACTCTCGTTTGACTGTTTTTTTTCACTGCCGGCAACTGTGGCACCATAGCCTGCAGCTTCAACGGCTTTTATAATGCTTTCGTCACTTGCAGTACCCTCTACCCCCATAGAGTTAGTAAGCAGGCTGACAGAGCATGACTCAACGCCTGAAACCTTTGACACCGCCTTTTCAACTCGTGAACTGCACGCCGCACAGCTCATTCCGGTAACATTAAATTTCTTCATAAAAACACCTACTTCATAAGCTTTTGCAAGGTTTGAACGAGGTCATCTATAGTATCGTCCTTGCCGTTGCGAATATCCTCGGCAACGCAGGTTTTAATGTGGTTTGCAAGCAATTCCTTATTAAAAGAATTAAGAGCCGCATTCACAGCAGAAACCTGAATAAGAATATCGGTGCAGTAAGCGTCTTTTTCAAGCATACCCTTTATGCCTCTTATCTGCCCCTCAATTCTGCTAAGTCGATTCATAAGAGCCTTGTACTCTTCCTCACTTCTCTGCTTTGTTTTATTACTATGACAATTTTCACAAGCCATAAAATCATTCCTTTATACATTCATACCCCCTAAGGGTATATTTATTATATACCCCCATAAGGTATATGTCAATAGGTTTTTATTGTTGCCAAAAAATTTTTAAAAATACAATAACAATATTATTTTCGTTATCAAAGGATAAATTTGGCATATTTTTAAATTACCTCTTGATTTTTATTTTAATATCTGATAGAATATATTTATTGTGGATTAAGCGATAAGCTCCACCTCGGCTTGCTCTGCCGTGTAAAAATAAGAGCATATATGCGGGTGTGGTGGAATTGGCAGACACGCAAGATTTAGGTCACACTACCTCGTGGAATTTATTTTTCAATCAGCTTAAAACAGTTTTTCTGTTTTATATATTTGTGGATTAAGCTATTAGCTCCACCTCGGCAACCCTCGCCGTGTAAAAATTGAGGGTTAAAACTAAATATGCGGGCGTGGCGGAATTGGCAGACGCGCTAGATTTAGGTTCTAGTGTCAACCGATGTGCAGGTTCAAGTCCTGTCGCCCGCACCACCCTAAAAAGCTCGATTTTATCGGGCTTTTTTCGTTTCTATAGGTAAAAAAAGAGTTGGCAGACACATAACATAGGGTGATGTTTTTATAGTTTATACTATACAAATCATCCGTTTTGATTTTAGCTATAATTGCTAAATCAAAATATACTAATGTTATGTGTCTGCCAAAGTTTTATGTTGTAAATGTACTCTCTGTAAGATTGCCATTCTCGTCATAGCAACCCTTATGCTTTCGAAATTTAGCGTTCAGCTTGATTTTGATTTTCAGCTTATTGTCTTTTTCAAAGATTATTATTTTATCTACAAGCAATCTGAGGTTTGCGTCGCTGATCGCTCCCTCCTTGATAATTTCCTCGATGATTTCAACACTGTCTTTCATTTCAGCTTTGCGCTTTTTGATAGTTGAGTTGTAATCCTGAATGGACTTAATTTCATCTTCAAGCTTTTGAATATCTGATTCACATTTTTCAAGCATTTCTGTGTAGATATCTGCGTGTTCCCTATCCCTGATTCTCTCAAGTAAGATTTCCTTTTGGTCAGATTTACGCTGTGCAAGTCTTGTATTGAGCTGTTTCAGTTTATTATTTACCGAGCTTTTATTACTCATCCATTTCTTGACATCCGATTCTATTGATTTGTAGTTTGCAAGTGCTTCATCCTTGATTGACATAAGCTCGTCATAAATCAGCTTATCTAAATATTCTTCATCAATCCTGTGTGCCGTGCAGTGCTCCTTGCCATAGCGATGATAGCCGTTGCAGTTGTATTCGATGCGTTCGGGTTTATCTTTCCACTTACGCTTTTTGCATACGAATGTGCAACCGCAGTCACCGCATTCTATCAGTCCTGTGTATCGGTGGCAGGGATTACTTGCGCTTGCTCGGACATTATTATTACGCTTTGAAGATAATAAAAATTGCACCTGTTCCCATTTCTCCTTTGAGATAATGGCAGGTGCAAAATTTTCGTGTTTGAATTGTTCTTCCTCAGGCAAAACCTTTCTGATATGATTAATCTTACTGGTATAGGTCTTGTGGCAGGTAACTGTTCCTATGTAAAACTCATTCTGCAAAACCCGTTTTACTGTTGTGTTCACCCATAAGTACCTGCCAGTAATTTCGGGCTTATTGAAAGGCAGTTTCTTGTTATACATTTTATTCTGATAATACTGCGGTGATTTTATGCCCTCATCATTCAGCTTTTTTGCTATTGCTTTTAAGCCGTAGCCTGATAGGTAGAGGTCAAATATCTTTCTGACAATCTCCGCTTCTTCCTCGACTATTAAAATTTCATTGGTATTCTTATCCTTAAAATATCCAAGCGGTACTGTAATCACAATTCCGTTTTTCTGTTTCTGCTTGTAGCCTGCACGGATTTTCTTTGAAATATCACGAGCGTACATATCGTTGAAAATCCCCTTGAAGCCTATCATCAGGTCATCATCTTCATTGCTTGTGTCAATGTTTTCTGTAACAGAAAGCACTCTGACATCGTGTTCACGAAGATAATCAATGAACATCGCAGTCTGTGTTCTGTGCCTGCCGAGTCGGGATAAGTCTTTTACGATAATAGCTTCAATCGCCTTATTCTCGACCTGTTCATAGATTTTGTTTATGCCTTCACGATTGAAGTGCATACCGCTTACATTATCATCAAAAGACTCACCGACAATTTCGTGATTATTTGCATTTGCATATTCTACTAAAATGTTTCGTTGATTGTTAAGAGAATTGAGCTCAGCATCTTCATCTCTTGACAGCCTGTAATACAGCCACACCTTCATAATCATTCTCCTCTCGTTTGTTATCTGAATGTTGTGGTCACACCACCTCTGTGCAACTACAACATATCACAACTTGTTTCTAATATCCAGCTATTATTCTGACTTTTTGAAATTAAATTTATCATCATAATCATCAGGTAAAAGATGATTTTCTGTAAGATAATCCTTTATTACACTTTTCAGAAAAGTATTGAACTGCTCGTCTGTTCCTACATAATCAAATTCAACAGATTCGACAATAATAGGATTTTCTTTACGTGCCATAAGTCAACACGGCTCAATGCTTAATTATTTTTCTATCATCACTCCTTTACCACTGGAATTTTTATACTAAATTTGTACATAATAAAATCCTCTTTTCTTAAATAAGTTTACAGGTTCATATTAAATCCGTTATCTTCTTTAATTTTTTCTTCAACCTCAATTTCCTCGTTGCTATCAGAAATAATATTCATAAACATTCCGGCAACTGAACCTATGAAAGCACCTATATTACTGCCATTTTGCTCGGCTGCAATCCGCTTTCTGCGTTCTTCTTCATCTTCCGATTCATCATCTATTATCCGAGAAAGTGATTCAGCAAGAGAGTTGACACCGCCGAGGACAGCACGGTTATTGCTATCCATTTTAGAGTTGTCAGGAGTGTTGACTTCTTCACCTGTGACGCTATTGCTGATTCCAACTCTCGACCTTGTTGCAAGGTACTGTTCAAGAATTCCTCTTGACTCTTCCCAGCCTGTTGGATAGATTCGGTCATCTGCGTTTGCATCGACCTGATTTCTTTCAGAGTCTGTTCCGAAACTTTTTTCAACTCCGTCTGACAATTCTGTGAGATTGATTTCATATTGTCTTTGTTGATTTCCAGAATTCTCTCCAGATAGTCCACCATCTGGTCGTCCGTTGAGATTTTTGAAATCAGGTTGTAAAGTTCCGGCTGAAAGGTTATTGCCGTTCTCAACAGATTGAGTTCTTCCTCCCTGACCTGTGACGGAATCGAAATCACTTTCGTTTCTCCGGATAGTAGCTCTATCGCTGTCAGTGAGTTGCTGTTCCTCTGTTTTAGACTTTCCAAAATATTGTTCTTGCCTGTATCTGAATTCATTTTCCATGCTTCCTTTTAAATATTTATCGTTGTGGAGTTTAATATCTCTGCACTTCATTTTGTTGGGACATTGATAGGTAATGTATTTCCTGTCGTCTGTCCAAGTCACCGAGTAACCCATAATTGACATTGCGTTTATGAAATCTTCCTTGCTTCCGCTTATGTTCATAGCTTTGTCTATGTCATTCATCAGTTTGAATTTCCAGCTCTGACCTTTGACTGCGGTGCGGTATTCTCTTGTAGAGATTTTCATACCGTCCTTGCTGTAAGGATCAAGAGTTGAAAAATTATGCTGTTTGCAAATTTCATCACTTAATGCTCGCAATGATTTGAGTGTGTTTGGATTCTGGCGGAGCTTTTTACCGTTTTCGAAGCTGACTGAGTTGATTACAAAGTGTGAATGAATATGCTGTGCATCACAATGAGTTGCAACTAAAACTTCATATCCTGTCCACGCTTTCTCGGCAAACTCTATAGCTATCTCATGAGCTTGTTGCGGAGTAATATTTTCTTCGGGTGAGAAGGATTGAACGTACTGATAGAAATTCATTCCGTCAGTTTTACCGTATGACTTTTTAGTAGCCATAAACTCTTTGAATGCATTTTCACCGTCACAATTAATTCCGCTGACAAGTCTTTGATTTGAAATCTCATCATAAACTTTCTTATCCTGACAA
Source organism: Ruminococcus sp. (assembly GCF_045129435.1). Lineage (GTDB taxonomy): Bacteria > Bacillota > Clostridia > Oscillospirales > Acutalibacteraceae > Ruminococcoides. Next base: position 5,538 of record NZ_JBGVJL010000196.1, read on the forward strand.
CAGTAATCAATTACACCTTTCATTGCACTTATGGATTGCTTGGACTCTCGAATATATGTCACGGTCGCCATTACTTATCCTCCGACAGTTTTATGATTGCATCATAGATTTTCCTCTGCATATCAATTACTTCTTCAAAATTATACGAACAAAAAGCACCGCTGTTTATCTTTCGTGTTATCTGATTCAGGTTGTTTCCGATCCTTTTCAGTTCAACAAGCAACGGTTGCAAATCAACTACTTTGATTTCACTTTGTAATGAAGATTTTAAAATATATTCAGTCAATGTCAGCTGAGCTTTCTTTGATTTTTTATAGATTGCAGATTTTTCGGATTGAGTCAATCTTATACTCAATGTTTGATTTCTCTTACGATTTTCTATTTTTATGCACCTCCGTATTAAAGTGGGTCCGGGCTTCGCTCGGTTTTATGTGTTCGGCGGACAGCCGGGCGCTCTGCTTGCCCCGGACAAGTCCGGGAAATGTAGCCACAACCTCAGCTCCTAAAATTAAAATTTCAATTTTGCCGTAAATTCGCCCAAATTTTGATTTTTGTTTTCAGTCGGGTACTTTTCCACATCTGCAAAATAATCGCACAAATCGGCTCACGTTGCCTGACACAGTTCGTCAGGGTCGCAAGTGACGAAAGGAACGCAAGTTTTGGCACTAATAATATTTCCGTCATTTAAGGCACTTGAGTCACTATCGGGCAGATAGTGAACATTTACAAATCTTTTTCCGTTACTTCTGTACGAGTTAAAGTAAATGTTATTACTCTCTAATTCGTAACGCCATTTATTCATCATCTGTTTTAACGCTTTTGCAGAGATTTCCTTACGGCAGAAAGAATTAAATTCTTCTGCGAACTCAGAGTTTGTCCCCTTGAAGACAATCTTTTGTTTCATAAATTCAATTAACGAATTCATTTCTTCCGGCAAAAGTATTTCAGGACTTTCTACACTGTCCGAAACTAAATCCCACATATGATTGTCTTTTGAAAAGTTCAGTTCCAACTCTCTGTATTCAATATCCCTGCCCGTGCAAATCATAGTTGCGTTGTTCTGACTTCTCTTGCTCTTATCAAGAATAAATGTTGTATCAACCGCACCGCTGATTCCTGTCGTTCCCGAGATTTTATTCAGCGGATCATTATCACCTTGCTTGCGCAGATGATG
>NZ_JBGVJL010000197.1:0-131104 GCF_045129435.1 Ruminococcus sp.
TGCAAAGACAAAAAATTTAGGTCGAGCCTTTTTAAAGGCTCGTGGGTTTGGGCAACGCCCAAGAAAGCTGTTTCAATTGCAAATTTTTAGGCACAAACAGCAACGCTGTTTGTGTGCTAAAGCAAAGTTTGTTAAAACAGGCGACAGCCTTTAAAAAGAAATACTTCATTAACAAATGATAAAGAAGAATGGCTTTTTGTGTTGCTGTCGCAATTATAAGGCATTCACTGTTTCTTTCAAGCTGCCAAACAGCAGACTGTTTGGCTATCGGAAATTTACGTAAGCCGAAAGTATTTGTGGGCTTTGCCCACACCCACAAACTTTGAAAAAGGTTGACCAAATTTTTATTTTCGAGTATAAATTCTGTGCTAATTCAAGAAAAATTTCCCGACCATTATTTTGATTGCTGTTATCTTTATTTAGAATAAAATTTTTTCATTTAATTTGTGATATTTTTGCCTATAAAATTGTTCATATATTGAAAGGCCTTTCGTAATAACAAATTTCATAAGGAGGAAAGGTATGACTGACAACGAATTTAATCGAATTTCTGAGCAATACATTGACATTGTTTATCGCAGTGCAATAAATATTTGCAAAAATAAAAGCGATGCAGAAGACGCTGTTCAGAATACCTTTTTAAAGCTGTTGAAATGTGACATAGATTTTGAAAATGATGATCATATCAGAAAATGGCTTATTAGGGTTGCGGTAAATGAATGTAAAAATATTTGGAAATCTCCGTGGAACAGTAAAATATCTTCTTTTGAAGTGCTTGAAAAAGAACCGGTATATATTGAAAATGAAAAATCCGAACTTTTTTCTGTGGTAATGTCACTTCCTCAGAAGTACAGCATAGTTTTGCATTTGTATTACTATGAGGATTACAGTGTGCGGGAAATTTCGCAGATACTCGGCATTTCTGAAACCAATGTGCAAACCAGACTTATGAGAGCAAGAAAAAAGCTGAGGGTACAATTAAAGGAGGCGTGGAATGATGAAACAATTTAAAAGTAATAAGGAATTTTATAAAAGTACATTTGATGATATTCACGCATCTGATGAGCTTTTAAGAAAGGTGCAGGCTATGAATAAAGAAAAAACTAACAAAAAAACACACGCTATTCGCAAGGTGATTTATATTGTTGCAGCTGCAGCAATATTGCTTGCGGCAAGCAACGCTGTGGTTTATGCAGCTACAGGCGAAACCTTGTTTGAAACAATCCTTGTTGTTTCGATTGATGAGCGAAACAATAAAATTTTAAAAACCGATTTGGTTGGCGACAATAAAATCGAATACAACGAAAGTGTTGATGAAAACGGTAATAAAAGTATTTCGGTTGATTCAGACGGTGAGAATGTTGAGGGCGATGCTGTCGGTGATGCAAACTTGGTGAGCAAGGACGGCAGAGTTTATCTTGAAATTGCTAATCTTAATTATAGCAGCGATATTACAGACGACCTTGCTGACGGAAAGGCAGAAGTTAAAGTTAAAGATGCGGATAATAAAGAACATACTGTAAAAATCACAGGAAGTGTCGATAGCTATACAATAGAATTTGATTGATTGCTAACATAAGGTTAAAGCAAAAAGTCGGGGTAAATTATGATTCAGCAGAAAGCTTCGGGTAATTAACATAAAATTTAGGTCGAGCCTTTTTAAAGGCTCGTGGGTTTGGGCAACGCCAAAGGAAGCTGTTTTCATTTTTATTAGGCACAAACAGCAACGCTTTTTGTGTTGCTGTCGCAATTATAAAGCTTTCGCTATTGTGTTTAAGCCGCCAAGCACCTGCTGTTTGGCTATCGGAAATTTACGTAAACTTAAAGTATTTGTGGGCTTTGCCCACACCTACAACCTTTAAAAAGGTTGACCAAATTTTTATGTCCGAGTGGAAAATTCAGGCAATTTAAATACTTTTAACTCTCGACCGTTACTAAGTTATTGTTGGGAACAAGAAAATTATTGCTTTGCAAACTGTCTTCTCGTAATAAAAACATAATTAAACAGTCACCGTCTATAATGGGTGGTGACTGTTGTTTTGTGCGAATTTTTATGATAAAATTAAACCTAATATGATTGTCAGGGGAATGTTTATGAAAAGAATTTTTGCTGTGATTGTTTGTGTTGTGATGATGTTTGCTTTTTCGGCTTGCGGAAATGCGGAAAAAACCGAGAACAATCTTTTCGAGTCGGCAGAGGTAACGCAGAATAACAGCGGCGAAAAAATGTTTTCAAGCATGGAGGAATATGTAAATGCCGAGGGAATGCAGAATGCCATTGCGGATATGAAAAAATCGCTTTCAGGAATGTATGATTTTAATTGCATTGCCGAGGGGGACAGCCTTGTGTATGAGTACAGATATAAGGAAACCGTAGGCGAGGACGCATTAGCGGAGGTTAAGAGTGCTTTTGACAATAAATTTGAGGAAATGAAACCTACAGTAAAATCGCTGATGAAGCAGATAGTTGAAAATGTAGATGTGCAAGAGCCGAGAGTGGTGCTGAGATTTTGCAACAGCGACGGAAGCGTAATTGCGGAAAAGATTTTTGATAAAACGATTTTGAATTAACGTGAAATAATCAGCGTTACTTTTGTGCCGATTGATATTGTTTTTCCATAGAGCAAAAATATAATTAAATTAAAAATTGCCCCGTCAGGGACTGACTTAATGATTTTAGGTTCTGTTTTTAATGCTGATTTAGCAGAGAATTTCGGATAAATAATATAAAATTTAGGTCGAGCCTTTTTAAAGGCTCGTGGGTTAGGGCAACGCCCAAGAAAGGCTGTTTCCTTTGCAATTTGTAAGGCACAAACAGCGTTGCTGTTTGTGTGCTAAAGCAAAGTTTGACAAAACAGGCGATAGCCTCTTAATAAGAAATGATTTATAAAAAATAAAATGAATGTTATTTCTGTTTTGTGTTGCTGTCGCAATTATAAAGTATTCGCTGTTGAGTTCAAGCCACCAAACAGCAAGCTGTTTGGCTATCGAAGCTTTGCGTAAGAGAAAAGTATTTGTGGGCTTTGCCCACACCCACAACCTTTGAAAAAGGTTGACCAAACTTTTTTGTTCGAGTAGAAAGCGTATACAATTTTAAAACTTTTAACTCCCGACCTTTACTAAGTCATTGTCGAGAACAAAAAAATTATTATTTTGCAAACTATCTTCTTGTAATAAAAACTATAATTTACACCAACTATTTAAAAAGAACCGTTTTTTGTACGGAGGTATTTTTTATTTATAAAGCCAACTCAATATATATCAATATATATAATATATAAGAATATATTTTTATTCATTTTATAATTCTGAAACTAAAAAATAATGCACCTGAGTGTAATGCTTAAATCTCTACACGGTGTCGGGTGTTGCATTTTGAAGTAAAAAACAACTCCGTAGGGATTATTTTCCTGCGGAGAATTTTATTTGCCGAAATTTCAAAATTTCTAAAAAATTTTTGCTTTTTTAGAAAAAAGCTCTTGACAAGCTCCTTTTGGTAGCGTAAAATAGTACAATGTACCATAATGGGGTTATGTACCGATATAATCGGTCAAATCGTCAAAAAATTTTTTCTTACAGGGGAATATTATCACAAAATTCCCAAAGTGTCAAGAGGTTTTTTTGGCAGGGGCATTGCCCTCAAATTTATTAAGGAGTGATACGCCTATGGTTAATGTCAAACCCGTTAAGCTCGGCAGTCGTGAACGAATGAGCTTTGGCAAAATCAATGAAGTTATTGATATGCCTAACCTTATTGATGTTCAAAAGCAGTCTTATAAGTGGTTCCTTGACGAAGGTCTTAAAGAAGTATTTAAGGATGTTTCCGGAATTACAGACTATCAGAATAATCTTGTGCTTGATTTTATTGATTATTCAATTGATGTTGATCACCCTAACTACAGCATTGTTGAATGTAAGTCAAGAGATGCAACATTCTCTGCTGCATTGCGTGTAACAGCAAGACTTTTAAACAGAGCTACAGGTGAGATTAAAGAGAGCAATGTGTTTATGGGTGACTTCCCACTCATGACACCAAGCGGCACATTCATCATCAACGGTGCTGAGCGTGTTATTGTATCTCAGCTCGTACGAAGCCCTGGCGTTTATTATAAAATGGACCATGACAAAACAGGTAAGGAGCTTTACAGTGCAACTGTTATTCCTAACCGTGGTGCATGGCTTGAGTACGAAACAGACATCAACGATGTTTTCTATGTTCGTATTGATAAAAACCGTAAGCTTCCCGTTACATCATTTATCAGATCTTTAGGCCTTGGCACAGACGCTGAAATTCTCGATTTCTTCGGCGACGACGAAAGAATGAAGGCAACAATCGAAAAGGACCAGACACATACAGTTGAGGAAGGTCTTATTGAGGTTTACAGAAAGCTCCGTCCGTCAGAGCCTCCTACAGTTGACAGTGCTCAGCAGCATATCAATAATCTTTTCTTTGACCCCGGCAGATATGATATGTCAAGAGTTGGCAGATATAAGTACAATAAAAAGCTCGGTATTGCCGACAGACTTGAAGATCAGGTTATTGCTGAGCCGATTTCTAACCCACGCACAGGCGAGGTTATGGCTTTCAGAGATGAGAGAATCTCTAAGGAAAAGGCCCTTGAAATTGAAAATGCAGGTGTAAAGGTTGCATTTGTTAAGGCTCCGGACGAAAAAATCGTTAAGGTTATTTCTAACGGTATGGTTGACATCAATGCTTATGTTGACTTTGACGCCGAAGCTGAGTGCGATATTCGTGAGAATGTTCGTTTTGATGTTCTCTGCGAAATTCTTGATGCCGCTCAGAATCAGGACGAGCTCAAGGAAATGCTTGCAGACAGAGCAGACGAGCTTGTTCCTAATCACATTACAAAAGATGATATTTTTGCTACAATCAACTACCTCAACTGCGTTGCTCACGGTGTTGGCAGAACTGACGACATCGACCACCTCGGCAACAGAAGAATTCGTTGCGTAGGCGAGCTTTTGCAGAATCAGGTAAGAATCGGTTTCTCAAGACTTGACAGAGTTGTAAGAGAGAGAATGGCTACACAGTCACAGGATATGGACTCTCTTTCTCCTAACTCACTTATCAATATTCGTCCTGTAACTGCCGCAATCAGAGAGTTCTTCGGTTCTTCTCCGCTTTCACAGTTCATGGATCAGACAAACCCACTTGCTGAGCTTACTCATAAGCGTCGTTTATCAGCACTTGGTCCTGGCGGTCTTTCAAGAGATCGTGCAGGCTTTGAGGTTCGAGATGTACACTACACCCACTACGGCAGAATGTGTCCTATCGAGACTCCTGAAGGACCTAACATTGGTCTTATTTCATACCTTACATCATTTGCAAGAATCAACAAGTACGGCTTTATTGAGTCACCTTACCGCAAAATTGATAAGGAAACAGGCGTAGTTACCAACGATGTTGTTTATATGACAGCTGATGTTGAGGATAACTATACTGTTGCTCAGGCGAATGAGCCTCTTGATGAAAACGGCAGATTTGTTCATGCAAGAGTTGTCGGCAGACGCAGAGATGAGTTCGTTGACCTTCCTGCCGAAGAATTCGACTTTATGGACGTTTCACCTAAGCAGGTACTTTCTGTTGCTACCGCTATGATTCCGTTCCTCGAAAACGATGACGCAAACCGAGCACTTATGGGTGCGAACATGCAGCGTCAGGCTGTGCCACTTCTCAGAACTGACGCACCTATCGTTGGTACAGGTATGGAGTATAAGGCAGGTACAGACTCAGGCGTATGTATTCTTGCCGAGGATGACGGTGTTGTAGTGAGCGTTGACGCCCGCAACATTCGTGTACAGTACGATTCAGGTAAAGTTCAGGATTATGAGGTTATCAAGTTCCTCCGTTCAAACCAGGGTACTTGTATTAACCAGCGTCCTATCGTTGAGAGAGGACAGAGAGTTAAGAAGGGCGAGGTTCTCGCTGACGGTCCTGCTACAGACCATGGTGAAGTTGCTATCGGTAAAAATGCACTCATCGGCTTTATGACCTGGGAAGGTTATAACTACGAGGATGCGGTTCTCCTTAACGAAAAAATTGTTAGAGATGATGTTTACACATCTATTCATATTGAGGAATATGACACAGAGGCAAGAGATACAAAGCTCGGCCCTGAGGAAATTACAAGAGATATTCCAAATGTCGGCGAAGATATGCTCAAGTACCTTGATGAAAACGGTATTATTCAGGTAGGTGCTGAGGTACACGCAGGCGATATTCTCGTAGGTAAGGTTACACCAAAGGGTGAAACCGAGCTTACAGCCGAGGAAAGACTTTTGAGAGCAATCTTTGGCGAAAAGGCAAGAGAAGTTAGAGATACTTCACTCAGAGTACCACACGGCGAGAGCGGTACAGTTGTAGATGTTAAGGTATTTACAAGAGCCGACAGCCGTAACGAGCTTCAGACGGGCGTAAACAAGGTTGTAAGAGTTTACCTTGCATTAAAGCGTAAAATCAGCGTTGGCGATAAGATGGCAGGTCGTCATGGTAACAAGGGTGTCGTTTCAAGAATTCTCCCTGTTGAAGATATGCCATTCCTTCCGGACGGTACACCGCTTGACATCGTACTTAACCCATTGGGCGTACCTTCTCGTATGAACATCGGTCAGGTACTTGAGGTTCACCTCGGCTATGCAGCTAAGGCACTTGGCTGGAAGATTATGACCCCTGTATTCGACGGTGCTCACGAAGGCGATATTTTCCAGGCACTTAAAGATGCCGGCTACAGCGAAGACGGTAAGACATGGCTTATTGACGGCAGAACAGGTGAGCGTTTTGACAACCCTGTAACCGTTGGTTATATGTACTACCTCAAGCTCCATCACCTCGTTGATGAAAAGATTCACGCAAGAAGCACAGGTCCTTACTCACTCGTTACACAGCAGCCTCTCGGTGGTAAAGCACAGTTTGGCGGTCAGCGTTTCGGTGAAATGGAAGTTTGGGCACTTGAGGCTTACGGTGCTGCTTATACGCTTCAGGAAATTCTTACTGTTAAGTCTGACGATGTTATCGGCAGAGTTAAGACCTACGAGGCAATCGTTAAAGGTCAGAATATTCCTGCTCCTGGTATTCCGGAGTCATTCAGAGTTCTTATCAAAGAATTGCAGTCACTTGCTCTTGATGTTCGTGTTCTTGATGCACAGGGCGAGGAAATTGACATTAAGCAGAAGTTTGATGAGGACGAGGACATCACAGATGCAGCTACAACCGAGTTTAACGAGGAAAGCGTAATGACAGAATCAATGGACGGCTACAACCTTGACGAAGACGGCGAGGAAGGCAATATGTTTGATGATTCAGGTCTTGCTGCTGATGATGACGACAGCGACTATTATGACTTTGATGACGAAAACAAGAATGATATGTAAGGAGGAAGTACAAAATGATAGATAATAACGCATTTGATTCAATTAAAATCGGACTTGCTTCCCCTGAGCAAATTAGAGCCTGGTCTTACGGCGAGGTTAAAAAGCCCGAAACAATCAACTACCGTACATTAAAGCCTGAGCGTGACGGCTTGTTCTGCGAGCGTATTTTCGGACCTACAAAGGACTGGGAATGCCACTGCGGTAAATACAAGAGAATCCGTTTTAAGGGCAAAATTTGTGACCGTTGCGGTGTTGAGGTTACAAGAGCAAAGGTAAGAAGAGAGAGAATGGGTCACATTGAGCTTGCTGCTCCTGTTTCTCACATTTGGTATTTCAAGGGTATTCCTTCAAGAATTTCCCTTATGCTCGACATCTCTCCAAGAACACTTGAATATGTTCTTTATTTCTCAAGATATATTGTTACAGACCCGGGCAACTGCCGTGACCTTGAAAAGAATCAGTGTCTTACTGAAAAAGAGTACGCTGAAATGCGTGAGAAGTATGACAATGACTTTGAGGCAGGTATGGGTGCTGAGTCTATTCAGAAGTTACTCAAGGAAATTGACCTTGAGCAGCTCTCTGCTCAGCTTAAGGAAGAGCTTGAAACAGCGTCAGGCCAGAAGAGAGTTCGTCTTCTCAAGCGTCTTGATGTAGTAGAAAGCTTCCGTCTTTCAGGCAACCGCCCTGAGTGGATGATTATGGATGTTGTTCCTGTAATTCCGCCTGATATTCGTCCTATGGTTCAGCTTGACGGCGGCAGATTTGCTACCTCTGACCTTAATGACCTTTACAGACGAGTTATCAACAGAAACAACCGTCTTAAAAAGCTCCTTGAGCTTAACGCTCCTGAAATCATCATCAGAAACGAAAAGAGAATGTTGCAGGAATCTGTGGACGCTCTCATTGACAACGGCAGAAGAGGCAGACCTGTTACAGGTCCTAACAACCGTCCGCTCAAGTCACTTTCTGATATGCTTAAAGGTAAGCAGGGCCGTTTCCGTCAGAACCTTCTCGGTAAGCGTGTTGACTACTCAGGCCGTTCGGTTATCGTTGTAGGTCCTGAGCTTAAGATGTACCAGTGCGGTCTTCCTAAGGAAATGGCTATTGAGCTTTTCAAACCGTTCGTTATGAAACGCCTTGTAGAAACTAAGGCTGTTATCAATATTAAGGCTGCAAGAAAAGCAGTTGAGCGTGCTAAGGACGAAGTTTGGGATGCACTTGAAGTTGTAATCAAGGGACACCCTGTTCTTCTCAACCGTGCACCTACACTTCACCGTCTTGGTATTCAGGCATTTGAGCCTGTACTCGTTGAGGGTAGAGCACTTAAGCTTCACCCACTTGCTTGTACAGCATATAATGCAGACTTTGACGGCGACCAGATGGCTGTCCATGTACCGCTTTCTGCTGAGGCTCAGGCTGAGGCAAGATTCCTTATGCTCGCAGCGGGCAACCTTCTTAAACCATCAGACGGTCAGCCTGTAACAGTTCCTACACAGGATATGATCCTCGGTTCTTACTACCTTACACTTGATAAGGACGGAGAGCTTGGTGAGGGCAAGGTATTCAGAGATGTTGACGAGGCTATGATGGCTTACCAGATGGGTGTTATTCAGCTTCACTCAAAAATCAAGGTAAGATACGAAAAGGAATTTGACGGTGTTATGTGCTCTGACCTTGTTGATACAACAATCGGTAAGATCATCTTTAACAACCCAATTCCACAGAACCTCGGTTTTGTTGACAGAAGCAAGCCTGAAAACCGCTTTAAGCTTGAGGTTGACTTCCTTGTTGGTAAGTCTAAGCTCAAGAAGATTATTGATAAATGTATTAAGATTAACGGCACAGAGATAACAAGCCATGTTCTTGACCACATCAAGGCACAGGGCTATAAGTATTCTACAAAGGGTGCTATTACAGTTGCCGTTTGTGACGCTGTTATTCCTCCTGCAAAGAAGGAAATCATCAAGAAAGCAGAAGCAGATGTCGATGTAGTTCGTGAGGATTATATGATGGGTCTTCGTTCAAACGAGGAGCGTTATGAGGAAGTCCTCAAGATTTGGGAAAAGGCTACAAACGATGTTACCGATGCACTTCAGAAAAACCTTGACCGCTACAACCCAATCTTTATGATGGCTGACTCAGGTGCCCGTGGTAGTATGAGCCAGATCCGTCAGCTTGCAGGTATGCGTGGTCTTATTGCCAATACATCAGGTAAAACAATCGAAATTCCTATCAAGGCTAACTACCGTGAGGGTCTTAACATCATGGAATACTTTATTTCATCTCGAGGTGCTCGTAAAGGTCTTACCGATACAGCTCTTAGAACAGCCGACTCAGGTTACCTTACCCGTCGTCTTGTTGATGTATCTCAGGAAGTTATCATTCGTGAGGACGACTGCGGTACTACTGACGGTCTTGAGATTTTCGACATTAAAGCAGGCGAAAACAATGTTATCGAGGGACTTCACGAAAGACTTATCGGCAGATACCTCGTTGACGATTTCTGCGATTCAAATGGTAATACCCTTGTTTCAAAGGATATTATGATGGGCGACAAAGAGGCAGACATAATCGTAAACAGTGGTGTAGAGAGAATTAAGATTCGTTCTGTACTTTCTTGTCGTGCTAAGCACGGTGCTTGTAAGAAGTGCTACGGCTCTAACCTTGCAAACCGTCAGCCTGTAACAGTCGGTGAAGCTGTTGGTATTATTGCCGCTCAGTCAATCGGTGAGCCTGGTACACAGCTTACAATGAGAACATTCCATACCGGTGGTGTTGCATCGGCAGAAGATATTACACAGGGTCTTCCAAGAGTTGAGGAGTTGTTCGAGGCTCGTAAGCCAAAGAGCCTTGCAATCATCAGTGAAATTGACGGTGAAGTTAGATTTGAAGAAATCAAAAATGCTCGTCACGCTGTTGTATTCAACGCTCAGACAGGTGATGAAAGACAGTACCTCATTCCTTTCGGCTTCAGAGTTAAGGTTCAGGAAGGACAGATTATCAAGAAGGGTGACAAAATCACCGACGGTGCTGTAAACCCACACGATATCCTTGCAATTCTCGGTTCAGACGCAGTAATGAACTACCTTATTTCTGAGGTACAGAGTACTTACCGCTTACAGGGTGTTGAGATCAACGATAAGCACATTGAGGTTATCGTTCGTCAGATGATGCGTAAGGTAAGAGTTGAGGACGCAGGCGATACTAAGTTTATGTCCGGTCAGACTTATGATAAGAACGATGTTCTCTTTGAGAATGAGCAGATTAAAAAGCGTATTGCAAACGGTGAGGAAAACCTCAGAGAGGCGACCTTTACTCAGCTTCTCCTTGGTATTACAAAGGCAGCACTTGCAACAGACAGCTTCCTTTCAGCCGCATCATTCCAGGAAACAACAAGAGTTCTTACAGACGCAGCTATCAAGGGTAAGGTTGATCCGCTTATCGGTCTTAAAGAAAATGTTATCATCGGTAAGGTTATCCCGGCAGGTACAGGTATGCCAAGATACGCAGGTGTAAAGCTCGATGAGCCAAAGCCTGAGGTTGAGGAAACAGAGGAAAATGCTGTAGAGGCAACTGAAACTGCTGATATTGCTGAATAATTTAATATAAATTTTGGTTTAATATCAAAATTATTAACCCGACAATAACTAAGGTTGTTGTCGGGATTTCTTTTACGGCTCTTTTTCAATAGTTGGGGTAATTATGGTTTTTATTACGAGAAGATGGTTTGCAAAGTAATAATTTTCCTATTCCCGACAATGACTTAGTAACGGTCGGGAGTTAAAAGTATTGAGATTGTCTATGCTTTCTGCTCGGACGAAGAAATTTAGGTCGAGCCTTTTTAAAGGCTCGTGGGTTTGGGCAACGCCCAAGAAAGCTGTTTCCGTTGCCTTTTATTTGGCACAAACAGCGTCGCTGTTTGTGTGCTGACGCAAAGTTTGTCAAAACAGGCGACAGCCCTTTAAAGAGAGATAATTTATTAGGAAAAAATAATGGCTTTTTGTGTTGCTGTCGCATTATAAGGCTTTTGCCATTGTGATTAAGCCGCAAAACAGCTTGCTGTTTGGCTATCAAAACTTTGCGTAAGCTGAAAAGTATTTGTGGACTCTGTCCACACCTGCAACCTTTGAAAAAGGTTGACCAAATTTTTATGTCCGAGTAGAAAACTTAGGTAATTTCAAAACATTTATTTCCCGACCATAACAAAGCAAAAAACGCCGATCATCAACTGATAATCGGCGTAAAATATTACTTATTATGTTTTTGCTGTTAATATGCCTGAATTACCGACATCAATTTATCAGGTGTGATCTGAGTATATCTCATTCCGTCAAATACAAGGTCATTGCCGTCAAATTCATAGTCATAAGTATCGGTCTGCTCTCCGCCCATATCGTACACAGCAGTCACCTTATTAAGCTTTGTACTGTATGTAAAGTATGTAAATGTTGTGCCGTATGAGTTGCAGTACATTCTTCCGTCATCACCGAAATAATAGTAAAGTCCTGTGCCGGAATCCCACGCACCTACAAGCTTTTTGTCAATCTGCGGGTTCTCAGGTGCAGTTGTAACAAATTCAGGATTTTCTACCTTTTCAAGCACAGAATCCTCACCGTTGTTTGTTATGGTAATCTTCTTGCCGTCATCAGCCGCTACATATGAATATTCGCCGTTAATGCCAAACATAAGCTGGCATTTAAAGGTTTCGTTTCCCGTTGCCTCGTCTGTGCCTACGGTGTATGTGCCGCAGTATCCCATATTTCCGACTATAATCGACGCACCGCCGTCACCGTCAAACAGATAGATAAAGCTCTTTAAATTTGAGCCTGCACCGTCCGCAATTTTCCAATAGCCGACAAACGGATCTGAATCATTCTCCTTTGGTGCGTGTAAGCCTTCAAGACTAAAATTCACTCCCTCCTGCGGGATAGTAGTTTCCGCCTGTGTTGCCTGAGTTTCAGTCGGTGCTACGCTCTGCTCGTTGCCGTTTGTACAGCCAACAGCAAGTACGGCAAGCATTGAGCATACAAGTGTTGTGATTATTGATTTTGTAAAAATTTTTTTCATCTTAAAATTACTCCAAACAAAAATTTAAGGCAACAGCACCTCGGCTATTGCCCTAACATATTAATTTTATTCTTATCTGCTGTCAAAGTCAATATTATTGCAAAAAATTATGAAGTCATTACTTATCAATGTAGGTTATTTCGGCATTCCTTGTGGAATAGCCAAAAATAGACTGAAAAATATTCAGTGCCACATCTTGTGGTATTTCATACAAAATCACGCAAACAGCCTTATCGCCTTTATCGGTTTCCTTGTGGCTTTTATGGTAATTCAAATAGGTTTTTGAATACTTTTCCGAATACTGAATATCCGTAACTTCTATGGTATCGTTCTTGTTTTTAAGCTCAATTACCGAGATAGCCAGCATATTGCTCTTGAAAAATTCATCGTCATAACGGTTCATAATACTGAATATCTTGTCTAACGGCACAATGTCCGAAACTTTATCGCTCCAGTTTTTGAGTTCATCTACAGAAGTCGCCATAGAGCCAATACTTGAAATTTGTTCAATTACATTTTTTAATTCTTCCATAGAGTTACGCTTTTGTTCGGTTGAATATATATAATCAAAACCGTCATTTGTGCCAAAATAGGTTTCGTCTATTTTACCTGCGTAATAAATGTTTGATTCGTCACTGCTTTTATCATTGTAGCCTGAATTTGCAAAGTAAATGTACCTCGGAGTAAATTCAAAGCTGTGCAGGCATACAAAATTTGCATTGCTCAGCACAAAAATCAGTACAAGGCAGATTGCAAGCCGAAAAATAACCCTGCAATTCAGCTTTGTTATTGCATATATAATGAAAGCACCGCTAAGTGCAACTAGTATCCAGAACAAAACCGGCACACAAAAGCTATACAGCAAAAATTCTCCTGTCGCAAGCACACATTCCGTAACTATGATTACTGCCATATTTTGGGTAGTGAGCGAATGATTTATGTAGCGGTAGGCAAGGAAGATTCCTATGCCAAGGGCAACTGTTATTGCCTCAATGAACAGAAATGACATATTCATTCGAGATTCATCGTCAAAGTACATTCGGGTTGCTTTTAAAATAAATCCTTCTGCAACCAAAAGCAAGCATAAAATTATAGCAACAAAATCTAAAATTCTGAATTTTTTATAAAAGCTTTTCTTTTCGGGAGGTAACTCCTCAGGCGGAAAGATTTCTTCGGGTGAAATAGGTTCGCTTTCGGTAAACTCATCTTCGCCGTAAAACTGTATTTTTTTCATTTTATTCCTCACAAAGTTTTCTTTAAATATACCTGTCTTATATTATAAATAAAAACAAAATTGTTTGTCAATGTTTGACTGAAAAGAGTTCATTAATGGTTAGGTTGTTACGGTCGGGAGTTAAAAGCCTTAAATTTTGACTATGTTTTCTACTCGGACAAAAAAATTTGGTCAACCTTTTTCAAAGGTTGTGGGTGTGGGCAAAGCCCACAAATACTTTTCTCTTACGCAAAGCTTTGATAGCCAAACAGCAGGCTGTTTGGCGGCTTGAACACAATAGCGAAAGCTTTATAACTGCGACAGCAATACCAAACAGAAAATATATTCTTTTTATTTGAAAATTATTTCTTTTTATAAGGCTGTCGCCTGTTTTATAAACCCTTGCTTTAGCACACAAACAGCGTTGCTGTTTGTGCCCTATAAATTTCAATATTGGAAGATTTTATGGGCTCTGCCCATACCCGCAAGCCTTTAAAAAGGCTTGACCTAAATTTTATTTTAATTATCCAAAGCTCTCTGCTAAACCATAATTTATCAATGTTACCAAAAAATTAAAGCAAAAAAAATCCTGCAAGACTTACACAAGCCTTACAGGACTGATTTTAGCATACGATTTTAAATTGTAACTTATGCGTTAGACACAATTCTTTTGCCTCTCCATGTACCCCTCTGCCAACGGATAAACACAATAATTCCTCTGAATATTTCATCACAAGCCATACCTATCCACACGCCTGCAAGTCCCATACCCATTACAATGCCAAGCACATACGCAAGCAATACGCTTATGCCCCACATTGAGAAAATAGCGAGTATTGTCGGGAATTTTACATCGCCGGCGGCTTTCATTGAGTTGATTATTACAATGTTAGTAGTTCTGCCGATTTCAAGGAAGATTGCAATGAACATCATATTTGAGGCAAGTTGTACAACCTCCATATCGCTTGTAAAGGCTCTGAATGTGTAGCCGGAAGCAAGCCAGTTTACTACAGCAATCGAAATGGAGACTATCATACCGATTTTCAGAGTTTTCATAACTCGCTTATATGCAAAGTCATAATCATTCGCACCAACGCTGTGACCTACAATAATCTGAGTAGCAATCGCAGCGGAATAAGCAAACATATATGTAAAGGTACACATCATATTTGCGTAAATTCTTGCATTTATCGCAACCATACCCATTGTGTTGATGAATGCTTGTAGCACAAGTTGAGAAAAGTTGTAGCTGATGTTTTCTCCGGCGGTTGGAATACCGAGCTTTAACAGCTCTTTAAGAATATTGAACGGGAACGGGCGAAGATACTTAATACCAAGTCTGCCGTGAATTACCTTATAGAAGTAAATAACAGCGGTCACAAGTGCAAAAATACGGCTTGAGCAGGTGGAAATAGCCACACCCTCAGTACCAAGGTCAAGGAATGACAGAGGGCCGTAAAGGAAGCAGAAGTTGCCCACGATATTTACAATGTTCATACCAATCGAAACAAACATACCGAGTCCTGTTTTGCCATGGCTCATAAAAATTGAGGCAAAGGCATTGAACACAGCCTGAGTAAAAATTGTACCGCCAACTATTTTCATATACATATTGGCGTCAGGTATCATTTCAGCCGGTACTTGCATAATAATAAGTAGAGGTTCGCTGAACAAAAATACTACAAGGCTGATTACAACGCTTAACGCAAGGTTAAAAGCAATGGCAACCGTATAGATTTTATTCATCTTTTCAAATTGCTTTGCACCCAGATATTGGCTTACCATAACGCCGGTTGCACTCGAAATAATATTGAACGCAAGGTTTAAAAATCCGAGAATTGAGTTTGCGTTGCCGATTGCACCTACTGCAATGTCGTTGTAATTCGACAGCATAATTGTGTCGATGTAGCCAAGTGAAATTCCCAACAGCGACTGAAAAAATATTGGCAGTGCAAGGCTGAACACGGTTCTCTTTAGTGGGTCAACTTGTTTTTTCTTTAATCTGGCAGACGATTCAGCCATAAAAAACACTTCCTTTACAAGATGTATGTTGACTTTATATTTTAATATTGTATAATAAGGTCAATAAATAAACTAATTTTAATCAATAATAGATTTTATATTACGAAAGGATAACCGAAATGAAAATTTGTGTATTTGGTGCTTCAAGTGAGCAGATAGATAAAATTTATATAGATACAGCCGAAAGCTTAGGCAGAGCCATTGCAAACCGTGGTGACGCTGTAATTTACGGTGCAGGCAAATACGGAGTAATGGGTGCTACCGCAAGAGGAGTTTCCTCTGTAAACGGTGAACTTATCGGCGTTTCACCTGAATTTTTTAAGAAAGACAATGTCCTCTACGATAAATGCACCGAGCTTATTTTTACCGACACAATGCGTGAACGCAAGGGCATTATGGAAGATAAAGCAGACGCATTTGTGATTTGTGCAGGCGGTATCGGCACTTTTGAGGAATTTTTTGAAGTGCTCACCTTAAAGCAATTAAGTCAGCACAGAAAGCCTATTGTTATGTACAATGTAAACGGTTATTACGATTCGCTCATAAATATGATGAAAAAGTCCGTATCCGAGGGCTTTATGAGTGATGATTGTCTTAAACTCTTTACTGTAGCAAATACCGAACAAGAGGTTTTTGAGCAGATAGACAATTACGAAGAATATACTTACGATAAGTACGGATTCTTAAAGGAAGGTGAAAACAATGGCTGACCGTTGCGACCAATGCACTTATTTTGTAGAAGACGATGAGTACGGTGATTACTGCTCATTAAGCCTTGATGAGGACGAAATGGAGAAGTTTTTAACCGGAAATACCGAGCAATGCCATTATTTCAGACTTTATGACGAATACAAAATCGTGCAGAAACAAAATTAATTTGTGATTGTAGTTTTCACAAAGCTTACAAAAATGTAATTTTCTATTAAAAAATTATATAAATAATATTATTGTCCTTTTTTTATATGTTATCAAAAAAACACCCTCAATTCAAGGGTGTTTTTTTGTTTTTGTTGTCATTTGTAAATAGATAGGGTAATTTACAGAAATAGTCCATAAAAATATAAACTGTTAAATGTGACGAACTTTTGAAGTTGGATTAGTGCAAGTGTACAAAAGTTATTGTAAATTTGAAATTATCGTTGAAAAAATATGCAAATTGTATTAAAATAGTATAGTAATTTAAAGCAAAGTTTATAAATAAACTACTTCGTTAATGCGGAATTTTACAAGAGAGGAGAGTGTGTGATGAGCTTTTTTAGTAAAATTATTGATAAGATGATGAACGAAAAGGTTTCTCGTCAGAAGCGTAAACGCTTAATAATTTTTATAAGCATTATCACTTTACTCTCAATGGTTACTACCACAGTTGCATGGTTTAGTGTAAATACCTTTGCAGGCGTAGATAACTTAAACCTTAATATTTCCGTAAGTGCACAGCTAAAGGTCGGTATGGAAAATTACGGTACAGACCTCACAAGGTACAGCAAGGAAATCACCAATCAGATGATTGATTCTTATCTAGCAAAAAGCAACACAAGCCTTGCCCAGACCGTACTTGACCCTGTTACAACTACAGACGGAGTTCGATTTACAAACCGCAGCGGTGCATTAAGACAGGCAAACAGCCGTTCATACCTTGAATTTCAATGCTACTTTATAGCAACCGAGGAAATGTGGGTGCACCTCACAACCGAGAGCACCGAGGTTGGCAAGAATGACGGCACAAGGGTTACTTCAACCTCACCATCACCGCAAAACGAGGTCATACAATGCACAAGAGTTGACTTTACTACTCAGACAAACGGCACAGCAATTTACGAGCCGAATAAGGGTACACCGGTAAACGGTCAAACCACCTTTGACTTGCCGTCCGGTACAATGGTTTATTCAAACAGCACCAGACTTTTCCACCTTGACGCACTCACTCCTACTTTAGTTACAATTAGAGTGTGGATTGACGGCGAAGACCCACAATGCGATGATGATGTGCAGAACGCAAACCTTGGCATTCAGCTTGGTTTTATAGGCTGTGACAATAACAACCAGCCTATAGCTTAAATTTATAATTGGGAGTGATTTACTTGTTCTCAAAAAAGAAGAAAAAAACTGAACAGGAAATTACCCCGCAGGAACTTAGTAAATTAAACGATAAGCAAACTGCCGTACCGGAAATTGAGCATTTCCATATCAAAACAGATTCGGCAGAAATTGTCAAATATAGTAAGAGGAAAAGAATTCTTAGTATTATTTTGGGAGTGTGCATTGCGGTACTGCTGATACTTTTCATTATTTCAATGCTTGTCACCCAATGGGGCGATTTGATTATCAGCGTGGACTCTCCCGCAGTAAAAAGGGGAATTGTGCTGAGTGAGGACTCCGAGTTTAAAACTCAGAGTGCCTCTCTTACAGCCAAACAGGTTGAAAATGTAACAAATATTACATATGCGTGGCTGCCTACCGACCTTGACACAAGCAAGGACGGCGAGCACAACGGCAAAAACTATGTTGCCTATACTTTCTATTGTAAAAACAACGGACAGGCCGCCCTCAATTATGACGCCACACTTGAAATCACCGGTGTGGCAAAGTCGGCAGATGAGGCGGCACGAGTGATGGTTTACAAAAACGGTGAGCCATATATCTTTGGCAAGGGCAAGTACGATAATCGTGAACAGGCAGAAACCGATTGCACAAAGTTTGTTGACGATAAAACCGTAATGACCACCCGCTCTGAGAATTTTAAGGTTGACGATGTAGATAAGTACACAATCGTCATTTGGGTAGAGGGCAACGACCCCGAATGTGTTGACGACATCCGCAACGGCCACATCAGAATGAGAATGCTTTTCAGCGTTGAAGATGAGGACGCTACAAAGTAGATATTTAGTGCAAGGCACTTTATATAATAAAACAGTAAAATATCCCTATGGTGTTTTGGGGACAAAAAAATTTTTAGGAGGAATTTCTCTATGAAACAGACATCAAGAAAAAAAGTATTAGTATCATCAATAGCTATGATGATGGTAGCAACCGTATCACTCGGTTCTGCAACATTTGCATGGTTCTCACAGAATACAAAGGCAACAGCTAATGGTGTAAATGTTAAGACAGTTAAGGGTTCAAACCTTGTTCTTTGCGATACAAACAGTACAGAAGCATCAGATTGGAAGAGTACTCTTGACCTTAATATTGATGACAAAAAATTAGAACCGGCTTCAACAAAGGATTGCTCAAACTGGTTTAAAGCAAAAGCTACAGTTTATAATGCAGCAGCAACTGATGAAGGTGGTCGTGGTGAAGTTACAGAAGTAACTAATGGTGAAGCAAATGGCTATTATGTAGCAAGAGAATTTTATGTAAAATCAGTTGCTGAAAGCATTCAGGCTGATTTCCAGATTAATGTTAAGGCAACTTCAGCAGAAGCAAATAACCAGCTCGATTATGTTCGTGTTGCTATGAAGAAACAAGATGGCACACTCACTCAGATTTATGGTAATAAAGCAGATGATAAAGCTTGCCTTACTTCAACAACACCTGAATTAGGTGAGCAGGATATTACAACTGCTGCTATTAAGGGCTCTTTAGATCTTACTGCTGATGAGGGTCAAAAAGTAACTCTCTACATTTGGTTTGAAGGTGAAGATCCAGAATGTAAGGATGTAAACGCTGGAGTAGATGTATCAGTAGATGTTGACTTTACAAAACATACTGCATAATTATATTTAATTTTCCCCGATTGGAGTCCCTGACAAATGAAACAAAAACTTAGCAAAATTTTACACATAGTAGTTGATGTGCTTGTGATACTGGTGCTTGTGGTATCATTGCTCATTGCCACCCTTTCCCTCACAAGCAAAAGCTCAGGGGTTCCTAACATATTTGGCATTGCACCGCTCAGCGTGCAGTCAGGTTCAATGTCAGGTACATTTGAGCCCGGAGATCTGATTTTCTGTAAAGTTACAAATGATCCGTCCACAGAATATCAAAAGGACGACATCGTAACTTTCCCAATAGAAATTGACGGAGTTGACACACTCAATACTCACCGCATTGTCGATGTTATTAAGGATGACAACAATACATATTATCAGACTCAGGGCGACAATAAGTACACTAACCCGGTTGCCGACGAGGCTTTGCAGACCTCATCTACCATTGTAGCAAAATACACCGGTACTAAAATCGGCGGACTCGGTACAGTCCTCAGCTTTTTAAGAACTCAGCTCGGATTTTTCCTCTGCGTTCTTCTTCCAATGATTATTTTCTTCCTTTACGAGGCGGTCAGAGTTGTTCTCAATGTTATTGCCTATAATAAGGAAAAAGCACTTGAGGAGGCTAAGGCTACCGTGGCAAGCTCAGAGCTTACCGAGGAGCAGAAGAAAAAGGCTATTGAAGAATACCTTGCCTCTCTCAATGAAAGCAAAGACGAAACAGACGGAAAATCAGAATAAGTAATAAACACCTGCTTTTTTCTGAATATTCGCCCGGAGCAATTAAAGAGCTTTATCTAATTTTGTCCCTAAGCACTTAGGTGCATTTTGAACGGATGTATTTCTTTTCCACCCTTTGCGGTGGAAAAGAAATATTGCGTTGCCAAAGTTTCGCTTTTTACCCGTATAGATTTTTTTAAGGAGACGACAGCCGTGGATACAGTATTTAAATTTCTGTTTGAATTTCTCGGTCAGTTTTTTGGCTCTCTGTGGTCAATCATAACAGGCTTGTTTACAGGCATCGGAGGAGCATTCGACTTTCCTGCCTACATAAATATAATAAATGCCTATACTACCGAGCTGGGCGGACTTGCCTGGGGTATTGCTATCCTCGCAATCATTTTGCTCATCGCTGTGCTTGGACTTGCTGTCTGGCTCATAGTCGCCTCTGTAAAAAAGTTTATCCGTTCTCACCGCAGAAGAAAGGATACCGATTCGCTTGTTAAAGAGGTGCAGGCTCTCAATAAAGAGGTTATGCGTTTAAACCTCGAAAAGGACAAAATCCTTTCTATGAAGGTTTCTCAGATCGGTCTTAATCCTAACGAAATTTCAGAGCTTACCGGCGAAGAAATCGAATCCCTTAACGGCGAAAACAAAGAAGAAGTGGATACAGGCGAGAAGAGATTTTACAAACTTGCCGAAATCGACGAACTTTGGGCAGATTATCAGCCTCCTGTATATGATGATGAAATCACACTCCCTGAGTTTTGCGACAGATTCAGACTTTTTGCCTGCTCAAAACTCGGACTTTACTACGATATTAAAATTATCAGACTTTTCGTTGCAGCATTTGCATCAACAAGACTTATCATTCTACAGGGTATTTCCGGTACAGGTAAAACCTCACTTCCGTATGCCTTTGGTAAGTTTGTAAACAATCCGGCGGTTATTGCATCTGTTCAGCCGTCATGGCGTGACCGAAGCGAGCTTTTCGGCTATTTTAACGAATTTACAAAGAAGTACAACGAAACCGAGCTTTTAAGAGCTATGTACGAGGCTTCCTACAACGAAAATATTTATGCGGTTATCCTCGATGAGATGAACATCGCCCGTGTTGAGTACTACTTTGCAGAAATGCTTTCTATTCTTGAAATGCCGTCCCGCAGTGAGTGGGTAGTTGATATTATTCCAAATGCGTGGCCGTCAGACCCTAAACACATTGTCAACGGTCAGTTGCAGATTCCGCCGAATATGTGGTACATCGGTACTGCCAACAACGATGATTCTACCTTTGCTATTACAGATAAGGTTTACGATAGAGCTATGCCTATCGACATCAACACAAAGGGAGTTGCCTTTGACGCTCCTCAGACAGATTCTATTTATATTAACTATAAACACTTTGAAAGCCTTCTCAATACCGCAAAAGCCACTTTCGTGGTATCAAATGAGAGTATGCAGAAGCTTAATCTTCTTGACGACTATGTTATTGAGCATTTCAGAATTGCTTTTGGTAACCGTATTGTAAAGCAGCTGCG
The DNA here is from genome assembly GCF_045129435.1 of Ruminococcus sp. Lineage (GTDB taxonomy): Bacteria > Bacillota > Clostridia > Oscillospirales > Acutalibacteraceae > Ruminococcoides. The sequence goes on from NZ_JBGVJL010000197.1 coordinate 21,663, forward strand.
TGATTTTGTGCCTGCGTATGTCGGTTGCGGCGGTACTGAAATTGACGGTCTTGACTATGTTCTTGCCCGTAAGGTATTCAGAAAGTTTGAGGCTTTGAACCTTTCATACATCAGAGATGAAATTGACGGACTTCTTGCTTATCTTGACGAGTTGTTCGGAGAAGAGAATATGAACGAATGTAAAGACTACTTAAAGATGCTCAAAAAGCTTGTTTAATCTGCAAATAAGGGCGAACTTTGTTCGCCCTTTAGCTGATTGATTGACATTGTTCATTTTTGCTGATAAACTATATATATTGGCGTATAATAAAGCTAAAATTTAGAAGATGAGGAGTTACTGAAATGGTAGATTTTAGTAAGTACTACAGATCCTATAAATATATGCAGGATTTGTTGAAAACAGACTTTACTCACAATTATATTGAGGAAGCCCTCAAAGACGGTGATGAGGGTAAAGATTCTATTGTCGGCAAAACTAATGAAAAAGTAATTGATATGGATTGGGTTATCGCAATCGAAGAAACCCTGCCATATATTCAAAAAGCCATTGACGAACAGCGTAGATTTATCAAACAGGTAGAAAATGTGGTTCGCATTGAAAAAGCTAAGAAAATAGGCACAGATTCCGTAAAGCACCTTGCACAGCATACTTCATTCATTGCAAAGGTTGAAGACGGCAAGGTTACACCTAATAAAATTCTCACAGTAGAGCGTGAAGAAAGCTTTGCAATATATGAAAATCGTGTGCTTTTGACACTTATTCATAAGGCACTTATGTTTGTTGATGACAAATATTCAAAGATGAAAGATGTGCCGAACGATTCATACAATAATATTACAATGAACCGCCACCTTGAGCTTAATCAGCAAAAGTTGGATTTCAGCGTTAATTATGTGAACGAAAACCACGAAACTATGGTTGATGACCTTGATGTTGAGGATATTGAGTCGCTTTCGGATTTTGACCGTATCCGCAGAATTCGTCAGGGACTCAACGAGTGCCTTGCAACCCCTCTTATGAAAGAAATTGCGAAAGAGCCACAGGTAAGACCGCCTCTGACTCAGACAAACCTACTTAAAAAGAATCCGAATTTTAAGAAGGCAGTTGAACTTTGGAACTTCCTTGATACATACAAAAAGCAAGGCTTTGAGATTGTCGGCGAAGAGTATGACGGCAAAATGAGTGACGAAAACAAGCAGGATGTTTATCTTGCAATGGAATTTCAGCATTTTATGATGTCGATTACCACCAATCCGGCACTCAGAAAAATGTTGCAGGAAAAGTACGATGAAGAAAATGCCCTTGCCGAGGCAGAGGCAAAACGCCCTGAAAAGGTTAAGGAAATGGTGCTTGAGGCTCAGCTTGAAGCAGTACGCAAAGAGGAAATGGAAATCCGCTTAAAGGAAATTCGTGAGCGTGAAAAGCAGATTCTTGACCTCAACGCAGAAATCAGAAGTTTAAAAATTACAATCGACCAGAAGGAACAGCAGATTCTCACCCTCAAGGGTCAGCTTTCTGCACTTCAGGACGAACTCGACAATACAAAGAATGAACTTAAAGAAACCAAGTTAAAGTTACTTGAGGCTCAGAAAGAAATTGAAAGACTTAAAGAAGAAATTGAAAAGCTTGTTGCGGAAATTGCACAGCTAAAGAGCAAAATCAAAGAGCTTGAGGCAGTAATCGAGGAGAAAAACAAGGTTATTGACCAGCAACAGGCAGAAATTCGCAGATTGCAGACGGAAAACGAACAGCAAAAGGCTCAGATAGAAGAGCAAAAGCAGAAAATTGAAGAGCAGGCAAAAATCATTAAGACTCAGGAGGGAAAGATTGCACTTCTTGAAAAGAATATTGAGGACTTAAAGAAAGAACTTAATAATGCAAAAGAAGAAATTTCCCGCAGAAATCAGGAAATTCTTGAGCTTAAGGATACACTCGAAAGCGAGAGAGCAAGCCATGCACAGCAGATTGAGCAGATGAATGCTGACTTTGCAGAGAAGTCAAGAATTGCAGAAGAAAACTTCACAAACAAGCTCAACGCAAAGCAAAAAGAATTTGATGACGCCAATACTGCTCACAACGAATATATTGCAAAGCTTAACAATGAGCATACAGAGAAAATCAATCAACTTAACAGCAGCCACAACAGCGAGCTTACAAGCGTAAAAAGCGATTACGAAAATCGAATTGATACTATTAATAAGGAAAACGCTACCGCAACTGCTAATTTAAAGTCTAACTATGAGGGACAGCTTTCTTCAATGAAAGCCGACTACACCGCTCAGATTTCAACCCTTACAAACGATTACGAAAAGAAGGTTTCCGACCTCAATTCTGAAATCAAGGAGCTTAATTCTAACCACGAAAAAGAGCTTAAAGCAGTTAATAAGGCTGCCGACAAGCGTGTGGCAGATTTTGAGAAAACAACCACAAAGAAAATGAACGATACCATTGCCGAGATTAAAAAGCAGGCAAAGGAAGAAGTTCGCAAGGCAGAAAAAGACGCAAAAGAAAAAATTGCCGAGGCAAAGGGCGAAAACAAGCTTTTCAAAAAGAAAAAGGAAGTTTTCGCAGCTGCATACGAGGCAGGCTCAGTTGGTCTTATGGCTATGCTTGCCGAGAAATACGCAAGTGAGGGCAGAGAGGAATTTGCCGATCACCTTGTTTCAGCCACAGCTGCAATCAGAGCAATTATGATTGCACCGACTCAAAAGGGACTCACTCTCACAATGTACACCCACGGTTCAGCCAAGCTTTTAAAGCTTTATCCGGGTGTTACAAAATATGATGTTGCCATTGGCGACACAGTTTCTTCATTCGGCGGAGTTGAGGGACAGCCGGTATTCATCAGCTTTGCAGGCGTTGGCAGCGAGGTTGCCGAGGAAATTGCAGGTAAAATCAAAGAAACAGCCGATTGTAAGGTAACGGTTTCACAGAACAGAAGAATACAGTCAACAGGAATTATTGGCATATATTTTTGCGGAGAATAAGCGAGGTATGCTATGAATAAATCGGCACAGCCCAACAGGAAAACGGGCAGAATGATTATGAAAAATTTAATAGTTCTGCTTACCCTTGCTGTTGTGTGCTTTGTCGGCATTTATTCGTGGTTTTCAACCAAAAGCACCGCAAAAGCGAGCGGACTCAGCGTAAGCTGTCAGGCACCTGACGGTGTAGAAATTGCAGCAGTTGAGCATGGCAAAACACCGCTTGCGTCAGACTACAAAACTAAGCTTGTGCTTGACGAAACAGGCTTTCTTGCAAAGCTTGATATGAGAGAGCTTACAAGTGACGGAGTAACCTTTTATTCACCAAAGCTTACACAGGTAAACGGTGTGGCCGTACCGGATGAAGATGATAAATGGACATTGGCAAATCCTGGTGTTGATTATCTATGCTTTGACCTCTATATGCGAATGCAAAATCCGAGAAAAATATATATTACAGCAGATTCAAGCCTTTCACCGCTTGATGAGGAGCTTACTTGGACGGGTGAAAGCACAAAAAGCAACAACCCAAGTACATACGGCAATTTTTCAAAGGATTGTATGATTGGTGCAACAAGGTTTTCTATATTTGATAGCGATAATAACAGTAAAGTTAAGTGGATTACCCGTCCGGATATTTACCTTAATCAGGACGATACAAATTATTCTGTATTAACAGGACTTACAGATAATTCTTATGGCACATACACACATAATTACTGGAAGGTAACGGAAAACGGCAACACTCAGACAAAAATAAAATCAACCGATGCAGACTTTGTGGCAAGCACAGTAACAAACAGCACCGTTCAGCTCGGTGTAAAAAAAGAAATTGCCAATTTGTCAGGTGCACAAAAATCTGATGACGGTTACTACTACACCCATGTGGTTGTAAACCTTTGGGTAGAGGGCGAAGACGCCGAGGCAAGACTTGCCCTTTCCGGTGGCAAATTCAAGCTGAATTTCAATCTTGACGGAGATCTTGTTAGTTAAAGGCAGGTGAAACATATGAAAATTGAAAAGCTTATTCAAGATTTTTTAATCAGGAAATCGAGCAGCTTAAAGGTTGACAAGAAAAAGCTTTTTACTTCGTATGTTTCACTTTTTCTTGTTTCGGCGGTTTTAATTACCGCCACAATGTCGTGGTTTACTCAAAAGGATTCCGCAAGCCTTGATACAAGTGCAATTTCAATGAATGCAACTGCGGGAATGAGAGTAAACAGCGGTGATGAGCTTTCGGGACAGATAAAGCTTGCCGATAACCTAAGACTTGCCGAAGCCTCAAGTGTTGACGGCAGAAATATGTACTTTCCTGCGTCAGAATCATTCACTACTACAACTTCGGATATGCTTTTCAGAGATGGCAACGCAGGAGATAAGAATGTAAAGTATTATTACAAAAACTTTACGCTCAGTTCAGACTCAGGCGACACAGATGTATATGTAAAAGACTTTACGGTGAAGGTTGGCAGCAATGTTTATTCAACCGACCTTCAGAAGGATAATGAAGAAACTACAGTTGATTGTCCTATCAGAATAGCTTTTATTCTTGACAGCAGCGAAACTCCGATAGTGATTGACCCAACAGCGGCTCTTGATGAATACGCAACAACCTATCGTGCTGTAGGAAATACAAATTCAGATGGAAGTCCGATACTTACAGATTCAACGGCTCATTCGTTTGCCGAATACTATTTTTCAAACAACAACCCGATTTTTACCATAAAAGACGGTCAGAAGCTCGATGTTACCATGGTTGCATGGATTGAGGGCGGAGATCTTATTAAGAACGGACAAAACAAAGGCTCGATCTGCCAGAATTTTGTTGGTCAGGCAGTAAACATAATGGTTAATTTTGAAACCAACTGGGACAATATGGATACCATTGAATTTGTCGATGACACCGTTGGTGATAATGATAAAAGCGTAAAGCATTGGATAAATTCGGACAGCTGTATTGTTACAATGTCTTATATAGACGCAAAGACAGGCAAGCAAAAAACTCTTGCAATGCTCAAGTCGCCTGACTATGACAACGACTACACATGGAGAGCATCTTTGCCGTTTGGCGTATTGACTAATATTACCTTTAACCGCTACAGTCCGACAGAAAAAACCGTATGGAACGCATGGTACACAAGACCGGGTGTAAACTCAATGCACTCAGACCAAAAGGTAAAGGGACTTGATGAAACCCGAATTAAAACAGGCTCAGACGGAAAGAAATACCGTTGTATAAGGTATGTTGCCGAGGGTGGTAACGGTTACGAAACCACAGAAAAATACAGACCGTATCCTTGTAACGGACATTGGTCAACCGTAGGCGGTAAGGAAACCGACAGCGAAACCGAGGTAACCAAGAATTCCGAGTGGTACATTTCATCAAATCTTTCCGGCAGTCAGCGAGATGAAAAGCTTGATGAGTCGCTTGAAAATGATAATGTATATACCTATTCGGTATCATTAAAGGCAAACAGCAGTTATACATTTAATTTTAAAAATATTATCACAGCTACCACAGCACAGGGCACAACATCGTCAACCACATATTACGGCGGTACATCTGTAATTATCGATAATGTTACCGATAATGCAGTTATAAAGGCTGAAAGCGGAGATAAATTCACCTTAAAAACCACAACTATGGGCGACTATGTAATAACACTTGATGCTTCAGCTGAGGATAATTATAAATTCACAATAACCAAAAAAGAAACTACAGAGGTTGGCGGAGATTGCTCTATTTCTGTAACGCTTCAGGATAACTCAAGCAGTGCATGGGTTTATAGAGATTGTAAATACAATGGCTCACATCTTTATGCTGTATTTAGCAATGGCACAGAAATAGAGCTTAAAGAAAAAGGTGATAAGTATATGGAATATCTTAACACCAAAATACCAAGCGGTCAGATATTTGAAAGAATTGAAATCAGAAATTCCCAAAATAAAGCTTATCGTACCTGGAATTTAAATCTTGAAATCAATAAAAGCACAACGTTCAAGTGTACTTTAAATTCAAACGATAACATTTCGGTACAAGAATAACAAAAGGAGGGCCACATAGTGAAAAGGTTTTTGAACAAAAAATTTATTAAAAAGAACATTATCGCCATTGTGGCTCTCGTTGAAGTTTTACTTATTAGCGTTGTTTCGGTTTTTGCCTGGACAGAAACTATTTCTTCATTGAAAATTCTTACTCAGAAAGACGGCGTTATTGACACAGGCATAAATAATACCGCCAAAATTGACGAGTCAATCACAGCTTTAAATCTCGATTCATATTTCAGCAAGTCAGGCAATGTGCATCTTGCATCTTGCTCAAGTCCGAACGGCAAGGATTTTTACTTTCCGATTAAAAAAACTACAAGCTCAAGTTCTGCATTGAAATACAGAAAAAATAATATTAATGATAAAAATGTAAATTATCTGAGCTTTTCTTTGCAGGTAAAAGCCGACAGTGCCGACAGAACCTTTTATTTCAGGCAGTCGCCTACAATAAAAATCAACGGCACAGCTGTTTCTAATACCGACACCTCATTGCGAATGGCTTTCTATCTTAATGATGAGAATAAGGGAGTTTTTGCAAAAAGCAGTGCAGAGGCAACTCCGATTAACAGTATAAACGGAGATACAACCGCCCTCACAGTAAATTCATTTGGCAATTATACTATCGGAAAAAACTCAATTTTTTCTGTTAGTTCAGGTAAGACAGCAACTCTCACAGTGTCCCTCTGGCTGGAAGACCCGACCTGCAAGATTACAAGCGGCGTTGTATCCGTTGAGGGACTTGAGCTTATCACAACCGCACAGCAGACAACAAGAATTACATTTGTAGATAAAACGTCTGCTTTTAACGATCAGAACAATGCTTCTACTAATTCGTGGCATTGGGTTAAAAATGACGGTGCGTGTGTGTGGCTGTATGACGGCACAAACTCATACAAAATGACAAAAAACGGCGACTCTGACGAGTGGATTGCAAATGTTCGCTCCGGTTCATATACAACAAATACAGCCATTGTTTTCTATCGCACATCAAGCACAGTTACAAACCCTGTAACCGATGCGGCGGATAAAACCAAGGTATTTAACAAATGGAGTACCAAATATCAGACCGACAGTGCTACTTATACCGCATTCGGCTCTAAGTATAATGCAAGCGGTGATTGCAGAGGTACTTGGGACAGCGTAACTGAAATTACGCTGAATGCTGAGAATACCACAACTGCAAAGGCAGTACTTCCAATACCGTCAACTACAGCAACCAATAAGGCTGCTCACATAAAATTACTTTATAAAAGCGGCACTTCTGACATTGGCGTAGAAATGAGCTATGAAAACGGATTTTGGCGTTGCTTTATTCCGTCAACGGTCAATCAGCTTGGCTTTAGTGCAGAAAATGCGACAGGCCCTGATACTTCAACTTTAAAGCAAACATCTACCACACTCACAAGAAATAATGAAACCGCCTATACGGTAACCTCTCAGAATACAGGCTACTGGGGTGCAGGTGTTCTTGTAAAGGCAACTGTAGATGATTCTTGCAAGGACTTTGGTACAGCAGATGTAAAGATTGGCAGCAACAGCGTGAACGGCTATAGAGTTACAAAAGGCACAAAGGTAACATTTGTAGCCACACCAAAGACCGACTATCAGTTCAAGCAATGGAAAGACGGCACTACAGTCAATACAAACAGCACCGCAGAGGTCACAGCAAATGCTGACCTTAACTATGTTGCTTATTTTATAGATAACTATAAGCTTACCTTGCATTCAAGGGTGGTTGGTGCTGCTACGGATTCCACAACAGGTGGTACAGTAAAGCTTACCTCCGGTGGTACAGCAGGCAGTACAGCGGTATATAAGGCAAAAGGCGGCACTAAGGTTACATTAACCTCTGTATTTACCGCAACACCAAACACTCACTACGAGATTGATGGTTGGTATGATGCAAATGGAAATAAGGTAACCACAGTAACGCTCAATTCTGATACAGATGTTTATGTAAGGTTTACATACAAAACTTACAAAATAACAGCACATTCGCAGGTTGAGGGTCAGACTACCGATTCTACAACAGGCGGTACTGTAAAATTAAAGAGCGGAACAGCCGCTTCATCGGCTTCGTATTCTGCTATATACAACAATACATTCACACTTAACGATGTTTTCGATGTTGTACCTGACCAGAAGAACTATGAATTTGTTAATTGGTATGACAAAAACGGAAATGTTGTAAAAGGAGATACAGAAATTAAAGTAAGCGGTGATTTGAACTATTACGCTAAATTTAAGCAGACAAAGGTTACTGTTTACTTTAACAAGAACAATAATTCTGCGTGGAACGGCACAATTAAATACTATGTTTGGGATGCTAACGGAAACCCTGAGAAAGCTTGGCCGGGTAATCCGACCACCGAAGTGAAAATTGGTAATACAACATATTATAGTGCCCAGTTTGATTTATCTAAGAACTACAAGTACATTATTTTCAACAGCAACGGAAATCCGCAAACGGTTGATATTGAAATTCCGACTAACAGCGGATATGTAGTTTGCAAGCTTAACGGCAATAAAGAAGGCAATAACTACAAGGTTGACAAATCAACCAATAAACCATCATAAAGGCAGGAGGTGAGCCTATGAAAAAGTCAAAAGTTTTAGCATTAACAGCATTGAGCGTTATATTATGTCTTATGATTATGTGTACTTCGAGCTTTTCGTGGTTCACCCGTGGCACTCAGACCGGCGGTTATTTTAGTTGGACTAATGATGATACCAATACTGCCCTCAGCTATAATACTTCAAACGGCAGCGGAATATCAATGGCTACTTATTCATCACCGGACGGCAATACCTATGGCGATAATGAAGTAACTGCTTTGAGCAACAGCAGTGGACTTGCGGCAGGCGACCGCAAATATTACCGTACAGATATTACTAATTCGGGCAGTACAGACCAGAGTGTTTCGCTTTATCTTTCAAACTTAGAAACCTCCGGAAACGGCAAATTCTATCTCGGTGTAAATGACCCGTTAAAGACTTATAAAAATTACAATGTGAATATAACCCATGATTCAGGCACAAAAACACAGCGTAATGTTATGAGAGTGTATTTTCAGCCTAAAGGAGTTTGGTCAGTTACAGATTATTATGTGTGTTATACAGATAATTCTAAAAATACTTTTTTAAAAATGTCATCAGTAAACAACGGAACATACTGTGCGGATATTCCAAACACAACAACCAAGTTTTATTTTGCGAATGCTAATAATGTTACATCAGACAATGGCAGAACACCGGATATTTCACCGGGTAGTTTGTCACAGACTAAAAGTGTAGTTTACTGGCTTACAGGCGGTGAAGATGGTTATAAAAACAAGTTGTATTCATCAAGTGATGGAGTTACCGGAGCTAATATTCTTGAGTATTATAGTTCAGTAAATCTTTTAAATGGTTCAAGTTTTTCTATTGCACTTGCAAGTGATAAATATACAGGCAATGCTCCAACATATACTTCAAATAATTCAGATGTTTGTACAGTTGATAGTTCTGGTAAAATTACTGCTAAAAAAAGTGGTTCAGCGAGCATAACAATAAGTGTAAAAGGGGTAAGCTATGGTGAAACTCTTTCGGTAACTTGTGATGTTACAGTAGGAGAAAATATGTCTGATATACCGGTAGTCACCAACCTAAAAGTTCCTGCAAAGGGTGATAAAGACACAGTTGTGTCAGTTTACTGGTATATTAAAAATGATTCAGACAGCGGAAATCTTACATACAGTATTGATGATTTATATCTTTCGCTTTAATAAAGCAAAAGGGAATATCATTGATTTATAAAATTGCTAATACCTCTCTCTTTAAATAAAAAAGGACAGCAGATTCTTCGACTGCTGTCCTTTTTGTATATAGTAAGTTGAATTATTCATTTGCTGACGCAAAAGCTTAAATTAATAAAATTTAGGTCAAGCCTTTTTAAAGGCTTGTGGGTTTGGGCAAAGCCCAAGAATAGTTGTGCCTATTGCAATTTGTAAGGCACAAACAGCACCGCTGTTTATGTGCTAAAGCAAGGTTTGTAAAAACAGGTGACAGCCTTTTAAAAAGAAATAATTTTTATTTAATAAGAACGGACTTTTTGTGTTGCTGTCGCATTATAAGGCTTTCACCATTATGCTTAATCAACCAAACAGCAAGCTATTTGGCTATCGGAATTTTATGAAAGCTTAAATTATTTGTGGGCAAAGCCCACAACCTTTGAAAAAGGTTGACCAAACTTTTTTGTTCGAGTATAAAGTTTGTAATAATTCGAGCAAAAATTTTTCGACCGTTACAAGGAATAATTTATATCATAATCTATTAATAATATCTGATTAAAGACACAACTTTACCGAGAATTGCGACTTCATCGGCTATAATCGGCTCAAAAGCGTCATTTTCAGGCTGTAGTCTGAAATGACCGTTTTCTTTATAAAAACGCTTTACAGTAGCCTCGTCATCAATGAGAGCAACCACAATTTCGCCATTAGACGCAACAGGAGTGCGGTGTACAATTACAATATCGCCGTCAAGTATTCCTGCCTTAATCATACTTTCGCCCTTTACATGCAGAGCAAAAAGCTCTCTGCCACGGCTCAGGCTTTCGGGAATCGGTATGTAGGTTTCAATTTCCTCAACCGCAAGCACAGGATAGCCTGCGGCAACGCTGCCCACGAGTGGTACATTCACGCTACGCTCTTCGCCTGTAATGCGAATACAGCGGTTCAAGCCATGCTCACGCTCAATAAGCCCCTTTTCCTCAAGTGCTTCAAGGTGGTGGTGCACAGTAGAAGTAGATTTCAGACCGGTTGCCTCACAAATTTCACGCACAGACGGTGTTCTGCCCTCATCTGCACATTGCTTTAAATAGTTATAAATAGCCTGCTGGCTTTTGCTTAATGGTTTCATAGTGACCTCTCAAGTAAATAAGTGTCGATTTATGCCTGCATATATTATAACACATTTCTTCCTAAAAATCAAACATTTGTTTTAATTTTTTAAAAATAATTTTTCAATCTTCTTTCATAATAAGTTCACACGCTTTTCAAATAAATATAGTTTAATATAACTGTACTCAAAAGGCGGAACCGCAACCGCCGAGTATATTGTTCTACCCTCCTCAATACGGGCACTCGGCCCGTAATTGTACCCCTCATTTTTTTAAGAACAGGAAAGCACCATGTTTAACTGCATGGTGCTTTTCAATTTTGAAAATTTAGTTCTGCTTTAAACACAATAGCAACACAAAACAGAAAAGATATTCTTTTTCTATTTTATAAATCTTTTCTTATTAATAGGCTGTCGCCTGTTTTGTCAAACTTTGCTTTAGCACACAAACAGCAACGCTGTTTGTGTCTTATAAATTGTTATATTGGAAGATTTTATGGGCTCTGCCCATACCCGCAAGCCTTTAAAAAGGCTTGACCTAAATTTTTATGCCCAGGCAGAAAGTACAGGCAATCTCAAAACTTTTAACTCCTAACCATAAGCAATATTCTAATTTTTGATATCCACATTTCCAGAAAAACAACAGGCAGATGTTGAAAAATACATCTGCCTGTTTCTTTTACAAAAATTATTTAGCTAAAACCTCAACAATTTCACTGATATACATTTTGTGGAAATCGTCATTGTACCACTTATCAACAGCCTCATTATCCACAATACTTTCACTGTTAAGGAACTGAGCGTACATTTTTTTGCACACAAGCACAAGCTTAGCCTCTTTAAAGTATGGCACACCGTCCTCTGTAAACGCAGGAGTAAGACCGGTTTCGGCTACCTTATCAACATCTCTGCCGCTCTTTGAGCCGCAAAGTTTGAGTGCGTCACGATATTTTTCGTCAAAAAAGCTCATTGTGTAGTAGCCGTTGTTCTCGATAAACTCAAATGTATAACGCTGTGGACGAATAAATGTAAAGGCAACCGGCTTGCCCCACATAATACCTGCACCGCCCCAACTGATTGTCATTGTGTTAAATTTGTCGGCATTTCCGCTTGTAACAAGTGCCCAATCCTTTCCGATAAGGTCAAATACACTTTCGTTAATCTCCTGTGGATTGATTTTCTTAAAATCTGACATAATTATCCTCCTAAAAGCATTGTCAAAATTTATTTTGTGCCTGTTGAGCCAAAGCCGCCTTCGCCACGCTCTGTATCTGAAAGCTCGGTTACCTCGGTAACAGTCGGCACAATTACAGGTGCAATCACCATTTGTGCCACCCTCTCAAACGGCTCAACTGTATACGGCTTGTCTGAAACATTGCAAAGACCAACGCAGATTTCGCCCCTGTAGTCGCTGTCAATAACTCCAACGCCGTTGGCAAGGCAAATGCCGTGTTTAATGCCGAGTCCGGATCTTGCATAAATAAACGCTGCCACAGACGGGTCAGGCAATTCAATGGCAATGCCTGTTGGAATAACTGCTATCTTTTGCGGCTCAACTGTGATTTTTTCGTTAACGCAGGCATATAAATCCATACCGGCAGCACCGGCTGTTGCAATTTTGGGGATTTTTGCGTTTGGTTTTACCTTTTTTATCTTTAATTCCATAACTGTCCTTTCTTTTTAGATTGCATATACAATCATTTTTTGCAGGAATTTTAAAAATACCTTGCAAAAATAAAGTTTAAAAAATTTTAATAATGTTTTATTAGAAAATTAAAAGCTTGTAATTTTTGTAACAAGACTTTAATTTAATTCTTTTAAACAATATTAACAGAGTTATTAACATTAACATTGTTTTAACAATACTATTTAACACCCCTAAGATATAAACCCCTTGTTGATTTGACTTTTAACATCGGATTTTCCGTAAATTCGCATATGTTATTCACATTTTCCACATAGTTTTCAACAGTCAGCCTAAGTGAATAAAACGATGTTGAAAGTGTGGAAAACTCTTTTTGTGAGATGTAAAGGGGTACACAATTCAGCACTTCGGTGCATATTCCGTCACATTTCAACGGAAATTTTTCACCTTTTCTGTCCGTCATTTTTGAGCTGTTTTTGCAAGTTTTGCAAGAGATGTTTTCGCTCTTTGCAGGACAGTTCACGGTAAGCATAAGCGGCAGATGTCCGTAGGTGATAATTCCCCTCGGAATTCTTCCGCCGAGGCGGTTAATTCTCTCAAAAGTAAGCTCAAAGCTTAGCTCAACATCTTCAAATCCGTATTCCTCTGCCCAGAGTAGGTCAAAGGTATTTACAATATTAAGACCAAAACCGCCATGTACTCGCATTTTTTCGGCTTTTGCCATATACACAGCGGCAAGATTTCCGCAAAGTGCGTGTTCAATTCCAAGTTCTTTTACCTCGTGCAATCTTTTTGCAACTCGTTCTTCCGACTTAAAAAGTCCTCTCGGAATTTCAACACCGATTTTGTAGCCGTCAGCCAAAAGTGATTTCAACTTTTCGTTATCGGTAAAAATCGGAACATAAATCAGTTCACATTCCTTGAAAGCAGGTGAAAACTTTGCAGTAGTCATTCTTGCCCTGATTGCGTTTCCGTTTGGCACAAGCGAGGTGTCAGGTTCGGTAATTTCAACATCAAAAATTTTATAATCGTGCCATTTTGCCCTTAAATTGTCAAGATTAGAAAGGGCATCTCTACGCATTGCGTTAAGCACAGAGAGTGGGAGAGAGAGGCTGTCCTCAATATTTATACTCAGGCTGTCAAAGAAATATGCCGTTGCCCCCGTCTTTTTAAGCTGGGCATCGCACTTTGCTTTGTCAAGTGCAACCTTTTCGGCTTTCTGGCAAATAAAGTCAGAGCCGACCCTTATGTTATTTGTGCCGTCTGAAATTTCAAGCACAGGATTTTCACCGATTTTCGCTGTAAAGGTGCCGTTAATCGCAATGTTGCTCAGTTCGTCCTTGTAGCTTTGGCGAATTTTTGAAAAAAGCTTTTCGTCGGCAGATACCACATCATTTTTTCTGCGGTAGCCAAACATTTCATATCCCGTTTTGCCTGTATAGTAGCCGTCAGTAAAGCCTGTGCGGGAAAATACGCTTTTCAGAAGTTCGGCGGTATCGTCACTTATAAAGCCGTTGTCACGCTGTTCCTTGCAGGCCCTTACAGCAGCCGAAACATACTCGGGTCGCTTCATTCTGCCCTCTATTTTAGCGGAAGCAACACCCATTTCCTGCAGCTGCGTAATATATGGTATAATGCTGTTGTCCTTCAGGCTGAGAGCGTGTCCGTCCCTGACCTTGCCTACAGAAAACGGCAAACGGCAAGGCTGAGCACAAGCACCGCGGTTTCCGCTTCTTGAGCCGAGCATTGCACTGAAATAGCATTGTCCCGATACGCACATACACAATGCACCATGTACAAAAACCTCAAGCTCAACGGGAATTTCAGCCGCTTTTTCAAGCTCTTTTTTGCTCATTTCCCTTGATACAACAACCCTTTCAAAGCCCATTTCATAAAGAGCCTTTACACCATAGTAAGAATGTACGCTCATTTGGGTGGAGGCGTGCAGGTGCATTGACGGCACAAGCTGACGGGCAAGTCGGGCAACACCCATATTCTGAACAATAAGTGCGTCAACATCTGCCCTTGCGGCAATCAGTATAGCCTCTTTAAGCCTTTGCATTTCATCGTCAAAAACAATGGTGTTGAGGGTGACATAAACCTTTACCGAGTGAATGTGGCAGTAGCGAACCGCCTCTTTAAGCTCATTTTCGTCAAAATTATGGGCAGAAGAACGGGCGGAAAATTCCTTTTCGCCCAAATAAACCGCATCTGCACCGCTACGCACGGCAGCCACAACGCTGTCCATACTGCCGGCAGGTGCAAGAATTTCAATTTTATTTTCCATAGTCATCATTGATCAAAAAGTGAGATCTGCTGCTTGTGCATCTGACGGATAATTTCATCGTTTTCCTCAGTCTTATCGTTCTCTGTTTCATCTGACTGAGCAGAATTAACCGCCTGCTGCAAAGCGTTTCTCAGCTGTTGATTTTCCTTTTCAAGTCTTAAATATTTGCGTGTGAGTGCGGTGTTTTCATTGATAACCTCAGCAAGACGGTTTTTGTACTCGGTGCATTGCTTGTTAAGGTCGTTTGTCTGGCGGATAATCTTGTCTGCCTTAGAGATGCACTCCTTTTTGTTACGCAGAGCCTTGTTGCGGTCGTCACAAAAATTAAGAGCTGCAAGCACAGCACAATCTCTTGTGTCAAGGTGGTGGCTTGAGGTTATAATAGTTTTAATCTGCTCAATAACCTCATCAGCAACTTTTTGCACATATTTTTCGTCATCCGTAGTAATTACCGAGTAGCTCCTGCCCTCAATCTGTACGGTGACTTTTCTTTTAGTATTCATTACAGCACCTCTCCATATTCAAGCCCTGAAAAGCAGAGCTTTTTACAATAAATTATAATCCACCCTAAATTATAATATAAATTTTGGTGTTGTTAAAGTATTATGTTAAACTTGTAATCTAATTTTGATAAAATTATCCTGATATAGCGTTTTTTTGTTATTTTTTGTCAATTATATTGTAAACCACCAAATTTTGTGCTATCATATAATATATGCGACAAAACAGTACTGTTTTGTCGATTTCGCATCGTTTTACTACTTATAATATTGTTTTTTTGATAGTAATTAATAACATTTTATTAATATTACATATCAAAAACACTTTTGCGGAATATTATTTTACAGGGAAGTGATTATATGCCAGTTCCTTTTGATTCAAGAAAAATCTACTATCGTTCACCATTCGGTGCGGTTGAGCAGGGAACAACCATACATTTAAGAATACTTTTGCCACGAGATCTCCACACTCAGAGAGCAGAATTGGCAGTTAAGTATGATTACGATTACAGCTGGGAATATTTTGGCTTTTTCTGGTGTGGCACTTTTGATGACGCTACTGAGATTTGGGAGGCTGACTTTACTCCGGACAAAATCGGATTGTACTGGTATGGCTTTAAGCTTCACACAAAGTACGGCATAAGATACATTGTGCCGTCAGATCCATATAACATCAGTACAATTGAAACTTCACCGGGCAGAAGCTGGCAGCTTACTTGCTACAAAAAGGGCTTTACTACCCCAAAGTGGCCTGTTGGTGGTGTTATGTATCAAATTTTGCCGGATAGATTTAATTTCAGCGGTGAAGAGAAGAACCTTACTCGTACCGATTTTACAAGAAATACCGATTGGTATGCTTTGCCACAATGGTGGCCTAACGAGAACGGCGAAATTACTAACAGCGACTTCTTTATGGGCGACTTAAAGGGTATTACCCAGAAGCTCGATTATCTTGAGGAGTTGGGTGTAAGCTGCATTTACCTAAATCCGATTGGTGAGGCTTACTCAAACCACCGCTACGATACAGGTGATTACTCAAAGGTTGACCCGATTCTCGGTACAAATGATGATTTCAAAGAGCTTTGTGCTGAGGCTAAAAAGAGGGGTATCCATGTAATTAACGATGGTGTTTACTCTCACACAGGCTCAGACAGCATATACTTTAACAGGAGCGGCAGATACGGCGAGAATACAGGTGCGTACAGAGATAAAAATTCTCCGTACTACAGATGGTATCAGTTCAACAACTGGCCAAATGATTACCACTCATGGTGGGGCTTCTATACCTTGCCTGAGGTAAATGAAACCGACCCGCAGTTTAATGAATACATTAACGGCAAGGACGGTATTGTAAGAACCTTTATGCGTTACGGAAATTCAGGCTGGCGACTTGATGTTGCCGATGAGCTTCCTGACGAGTTTATGGAGAACCTGCGTAAGGCTGTTAAGGAAGAAAATCCTGAGGGCTTTATTGTAGGTGAAGTATGGGAAGACGCAAGCAACAAGGAAAGCTACGGTGCAAGAAGAAAATTCTTGCTTGGTGAGCAGCTCGACTCTGTAATGAACTATGTGTTCAGAAACGCAATTCTTGATTTCTGCCGTGGTGCAGATGCCAAGTATGTTATGGATCAGATTATGAGTGTTATTGAAAACTATCCTCGCCCTGTGCTTCGTGTGCTTATGAACTCGCTTTCAACCCACGATACCGAGCGTGCTCTTACCGTTATTGCAGGCGAACCGCTCAACGGCAGAGATCGTCAGTGGCAGGCAAATCAGAAGTTAAGCTATGACCAGCGTAAGCGTGGCATTGCACTTTTAAAGCTTGCCGTTGGTATGCAATATACTCTTCCGGGTTTCCCGTGTGTGTATTATGGTGACGAGGCAGGACTTGAGGGTTATCGTGACCCATTCAACCGTTGTTGCTATCCATGGGGCAGAGAGGATAAGGAGCTTATTGAGTGGCATAAGGCACTCGGTAATCTCAGAAAGTCTTGCTCACCGCTTTGGGACGGTGATTTTGTTAAGGTTACAGCTGATAAAAACTATCTTAGCTATATCCGCCTTGACAAAAAGACCTCGCTCTATTGTGCGTTCAACGCAAGCAATGAGCAGAGAGAGCTTGATCCGCCTCCAGGATACGCTGACGGCACACCGCTTTTTGATACAAAGCTTGAAAACGGCAGATTAACCATTCCGCCACTCAGCTGTGCCTTCATTATGAATGAAACCGACAGCAGATTAAGCCTTGCTTATTAATACAATTCAATAAATAAGGCTATTTTTGAATAGTTTGGGTAAATTATGGTTTATACTACAAAATTATCGGAAATTTGAAAGCCTTCCCCTTGAGGGGAAGGTGGCATTTTCGCAAGAAAATGACGAATGAGGTGTCGCCGTTTACGGCGTTTTTCCTTAGCTAAAGCTTTGTTATAAGTGAACTCTTAGCGAGTTCAACACCTCATCAGTCACTTGCGTGACAGCTTCCCCTGACAGGGGAAGCCTTGGTGCGTATCTGAAAAATCATTTAAATTTATAAATCTGCTAAACAATAATTTATCAATGTTACCCTAATATTAAAAACCATAAATAAAAAGGAACGGTCTGCAGTTGCAAACCGTTCTTTTTGTTTCAGGCAATGACTTAGTAGCGGTCGGGAAGTAAAAGCTTTGAAAATTGCTAATACTTTCTACTCGAGCAAAAAATTTAGGTCAAGCCTTTTTAAAGGCTCGTGGGCTTTGCCCACACCCACAACCTTTGAAAAAGGTTGACCAAATCTTTATTTTCGAGTATAAGGTCTGTGATAGTTCAAATAAAATTTCCCGACCATTAGCAAACCCCATTTCGCAATGTGAAATGGGGTTAGATTTTTATTAAGCTGTAGTTTCTGCAGAGTTTTCGGTTGCAGACTCGGTTGCAGCGGAATTTTCAGTGGAATTTCCGCTTGAATCAAGGTATTTCCAAGTGATTTTATATTCCTTGCCAACTGTGTTTCCGATGTTTTTTATGTAGTCCTCAAGCAAAATTTGCGTTCTTTGCTGTGCCTCAGAGAGCAATGCCTTGTCGGCAGCAGCGGTTTCTTCAAGCTTGCTTTGAGCCTCCGCAAATGCCATTACCTCGTCCTCGGCGGTGATTTCTGCCGAGTCCTTATCCACAAAATAGCTGTCTTTTGAAAGGCTCGACTCGTCAACCTTGCAACTCTGAACTGTTGCCTGCGGAATTGTGATTGTAACATTGTCACCGTCAATATTCATCGTCACCTGTGACACATCAACGCCCAGTGTAACTGTACCGCTGTATTCAATCCAAAAGTGTTTATCCTTAGTCCACAGCCACCAACCGCTTGCGTCCTTTTGCGTGAACTTTGCCACATTGTGGTAGTAGCAATCCATTACCGCAAGCTCACAAATTGTTTTCATTTGCGAAACTTTTGGCTCGGTGTTGAATTTGTTTGTTTCCTCTGCTTTTTCTCCGCAGGCGGTAAGTCCTGCAACGGCAATCAGCGAAAGTAATAGTGCAATTATTCTTTTCATAGCTTAGTCCTCCACAGTTACCGTCAATTCATAGTGAATGTCCTGCTGTTCATCGTTGAGCTGTTCCAAAAGCGGTTTAACAAGTGCGGTTACAACGCTCTCGGCATTTTGCTTTGCAAGGTCATAAATTGCCTGCTGACTTTCAGCCTCGGTTTTAGCGTCATCATTGCAAGCCTTGTATGCCTCCTCTGTAACAGACGAGGTGTTTGAACTGTTGTTTATAAACATAAAATCCAGTGAGGATATGTCAACATTAATGCTTGTAATGTGTACCTTTGGCACAACTATAGACACAATCTTGCTCTTGCCCTCGTTGCCCGGAACATCATTAATTTCAACATTTACCTTGTCAAAATCAAAACCTGCCTTTACCTTGGCATCGTATGAAACATAGTAATTTATTTCGTCAGGCTTGTCTGGATTGTCAACCTTTGCAATGCCGTTATACACAGCGGTGCAGGTGGAAAGCTCGTTTACTTTAATGATTTTTTCAAGTGATGATTCTGTTACAATTTCGGGTACGCTTTCTTCCTTTTTGCTTATCTGCGGTACAACAACCGTAATCGCCGCCACAATGGCAGCCACCAAAGCAACCGCAACTGCTATAATAATAATTTTTTTCTTAAATTTTTTCATCTGCTCATTTATCCTTTGTGTGAAAATCTTGGATAGTTATTACAAATAACCATTATTATAATATCATAAATCGACAAAATGAGCAATATGCTGACAGCATAAAATAAGAAATTTATACTAAATTTCGACTTTATCGCATATTCATAGTTATAGATTTATAGGTTGAATAATCATAAAGTTTAGATCGAGCCTTTTTAAAGGCTCGTGGGTTTGGGCAACGCCCAAGAAAGGTCGTTTCTTTATCATTTCACAAGGCACAAACAGCGTTGCTGTTTGTGTGCTAACGCAAAGTTTGTCAAAACAGGCGACAGCCTTTTAAAAAGAATTTGTTTAATATAGAATAACGGATTTTTTATGTTGCTGTCGCAGTTATAAGGCTTTTGTCATTGTGATTAAGCCACCCAACAGCAGGCTGTTTGGCTATTAAAACTTTGCGTTAGTTTAAAGTATTGTGGGCTTTGCCCACACCCACAACCTTTAAAAA
Source organism: Ruminococcus sp. (assembly GCF_045129435.1). Taxonomy (GTDB): domain Bacteria; phylum Bacillota; class Clostridia; order Oscillospirales; family Acutalibacteraceae; genus Ruminococcoides. Next base: position 41,656 of record NZ_JBGVJL010000197.1, read on the forward strand.
GGTTGACCAAATTTTTATTTTCGGGTATAAAGTCTGTGATAATTTAGGCAAAAATTCCCGACCGTTACTAAGTTATTGTCGGGAACAAGAAAATTATTACTTTGCAAACTATCTTCTCGTAATAAAAACCCCCGACAATTAAAAACTGTCGGGGGTTAGTCTGTAATTAAAAATTACTTCTTTTTACTTTTAGCTTTTTTAGCTTTTGCGGGTGGTGCAGTAGTTACCGGTGTAACCTCTTTTGCTACTGTTTCGCCTTTTTTCTTTTTGATTATATAAACATAAGCACAAATAGCCGCAAAGCCTAAAACGCAGATTGCAGATGCAACAGCACCCGGCTTAAAGCCCTTTGGATAATACACAAGCTCAATGTTATGCTCACCCTGTGAAAGGTTGAAGGCAATAAGTGCGTCACCAACAGGTGTGATATTTACTTCTTTGCCGTCAACATAAGCTTTCCAGCCACCCTCTTCATTAGGAATAGAGGTGTAGAAAAGTCCGTCCTTGCTTGCATTGATAGTGCCCTTCATTGATGAGCCTGTAAGCTCGGTTGTTGTCATAACATCTTTACTGATGTTTGCATAGCCCTGTTCAAATACGTTCTGATTGAGCATATTTACATAGACATGAGCGTTACCTGCCTGTCCCTGTGGAAGTTCGGCGTAAACAGAGATTTTATCGCCCTCGTTTACATATCCGCCGCAGGCAATGTAAGGTCTGCTCATACCGAGATTTGTTGTGTTTGCAGCATCATCGTTAATCATAAGTGTTACATCGTCCTTGCCGTCAATGTCAGCATATACATACACATATCCTGTGTACGGTGCGGTGTAGTTCCACTTGAGGTGAGGAGTTGTGGTGGTGTCGGTGCAGTTGTAGCTGTAGTTGCCGTAGGAGGTCTTGTTTACAGGGAACTGTGAATAATCTGTATGTCCCTGAGAAACTACCTCAAGCTTGTCATATACATTTTCGCTGACACCTGTTGCAAGCTTAAAGAATTCGTTCTGCTGGTCAAATGGGTTGAATTGGTCTTCATTTTTGTTTACCTGCCACTTGAGCAAGTCGGAATTTACCATAAAGCCCATTGGCAGATAATGCTCGTTTTTAAGCAGTGTAACACCGCCAATCTGATAGGTGTTTGTGAGGTCATAGGTATTTTTGTATGAACCATCTCTTGAAATAAGATACTTTAAGTTCACAAATGTATTGGTAACAGGTGAGCTTTCAGCATAGGTGTAGCGGTTACCGCTCTGCCAGCCCATCATACCAAAGTTCTGGAAGAAAATTGTCATATCCTCGTTAGCCATTGAGTTGAACATTGAAAGTCCATTGTAGCCGTTAAGTGAAGCGTCATTAAGAGTCTGGGTGTTAGTCATCTCGGCTCTCCACATTTCTGTGGTATTTTCTTCAAGCGAGTCCATATAATCAATGACAGCCTCGGTTCTTTCTTCGCCTCGTGGGTAGTCGTATGTGCCTGTAACTGTGGTTGTTTTAACACCGATGTAAGCAGTAGCACCGCTTTCACCAATGACTATAACCGCAAGAACAATCAAAAGCACCTGCTTTGGAATAATTCTCTTTGTGTAAAGGAAAAGCACAATGCACACAAGGGCCGCAATAACAGCAGTGCCCACGATAGCGTAGGTTTCCTGTGTATCAATGGAAATCAGAATAATAACCGCCGAGAACAACGCAGCCAAAATAACATCCCAGCAGGTTGAAAAATCAATCAGCATAAACGCTCTGTAAGCCATAACCACAATGACAAAGCTGATAAGATAGCTGAAACGGTAAGGAATCATATTTGTAAAGTGGAAGCCGTGCCAGATGTAGTCAAGCTGACGGATAACACAGCTGAGCATCATAAAGAGAACAAGACAGCCGTCAACAATTTTCTCTTTAAGGCTGATTTTCTTTGAAGTCAAGAACAAAATGCCAAGTACAAGAGAAACCGTACCGCAGGCGATATTCGGCAGAGCGTCAGCCTCTTTGGTAGCCGGAGTAATGAATGTGAGCAGGTTAGAGAAGATTTTCTTCATAGCCTCAAGCGTACCGAGCAGGTCGTTTGAAGAACCTATGTTGATGGCATAAGTGCTTGGGAATGTACTTGAGGTTGCGTGGGTATTTTGCAGAGCAAAGAACGCAGGCAACAGGAAGAAAGCCGTCATTCCGATTGCAAGCAATGAGAAAAGCCCTGTTTTAACAAGCTTTGTGAAAAAGCTTTTAAAGCCGTCCCACTTTACAATGCTGTATGCAATGAAGATGAGAAGAACGAAAATACAGGTAAACAAGCCTATGTAGTAGTTGGAAAGCAGAGAAACTGCAAGCGAAATTGTGAAAAGTCTGAATTTGCCCTCGGTGAGGAACTTTACAATTCCGAGTGCCACAAGCGGAGTAATGCAGACGGTGTCAAGCCAAATTGTGTTCCAGTAGTAGCCCATAAAGAACGCACAGAACGAAAAGCTTGTGCCGAACACAACGAGTGAAAAGTCGTTCTTTCTGTAAACCGAGCGTAAGAACAACGCAGTAAAGCAGCCGCCGAACGCAACCTTTGCACTTACGCTGAACATAAGAAATTCTCTTAGCCAATCAGACGGAATGAACACGCACAAAAAGTTCATAGGGCCTGCAAGGTAGTAGGACATAAGTGAAAAGTAGTTTACGCCGCCGCCCTGAGTCCATGACCAGAACAGCGATTCGCCGTTTTTCAGCTTGTCCTGAAAGTCAACCAAAAACGGGTAATACTGATGCCAAAGGTCAGTAACAAGAATTTGCTTGTCGCCAAACGGAGAAACCTCCATTATCGCAAAGCCTATGGTCATAAGCACAAACGGCAGGAAAAAGGCAATTATAATGTAAACATTTTTCTTTAAAAATGCCTTAAATCCCTTTTGCTCAGCCTCAGGCTTTTCGGGCAGCTTTTTTGCTTTTGTTTGTAAAGCTGTCATAAGCATAAGATATAAACCTCCATAAAATTATGTTGCCCTTTCCGTAAGGTAAGGGTTGCCGATTAGCTATGCTTTTTGCATATACTATAACTTATATATTGTATCACTTTATTTAGTCAAGGTAAATAATATTTTAAAAAAATCAGCCGTATTTTGCAAAATCGTCAATACTGCCAATGCCATTGTTGAAAATCCACAAAAGCAGAGGCGAAAATTGTATATTACAAATTTGCTTTTATTATCTTTTATTATGTAGATATTTGATATATATTGTGATATAATTTATTAAATAATATAATAGCAAACGGAGGTAGAATTATGAAAAAGACAAAGGCTTTAATATCCACAGCACTTGCACTTTGCATTGGAGCGGCATCGGCAGTACCTGCATTTGCGGCAGAAGAAAAATTTACTTTTACAAAAATCGGCGACTATGACGCAAACAATAGAGTAGATGTATCAGACATCACAGCATTACAATTACAACTTTCGGGTGATGATGTAATCACAGGTACAGCCCTTGAGCATACCGATTTCAACGGTGACGGCAGTTTTGATGTAAACGATGTGTCGGAAATGCAGAAAATGGTTGCAGGAGAAGATTTTAAATGCTATCAGAAAATGGACAGCTCATATAGAGATATTGAGCAAAAAAGCTATCCGTATGATGGTTATTATGGTCATGGCAGTATCGGAGGTACTGTAATTAAAAGTGAAAAAATATTCGGTGCCGAGGATTATTTTATGACTGTTGACGAGAAAGAAAGATCTCCTTTTAAAGGCAGTGCACTTATTACATCAAAGGAACAGTTCTGCGATTTATTTAAAGCGGAGTCGCCGGAGTTTGACGATGAATTTTTCAAAGAAAATGCTCTTTTCATAACTCTTACTGTTATGCACAGATATGATTCTTCAGGCATTTATCAATTTGAAACTGACGGTAACAAGCTGATTGTATATGATTATAGAGTTGATACTTATTGGGAGTCCGGTCAAATCGGCGATGAAAATAAAATCGTTTGTGAAAATAATATTTACAAATTAAATAAATCCGATATTGTAAATATTACAGAAATCGGATACTGTACAACATATTTAGCACAGTAAAATTTTAATCCCTCTCCGCTTGGAGGGGGATTTTTGCAGGCGTTATTTCAAATAATTTATAAAAATATAGACTTTTGTGTGGCTATTTGGTATAATAAAAATAATTATAGGCTTATACAAATTTAACAATAAAAGGCGAATTATTATGAAAACTATAGATTTAATTGTGCCGTGCTATAATGAGGAAGAGGGACTTGAGCATTTTGTGCTTGAAACCAACAAGGTAATTGATTCAATGCCTGAGTATGCGTTCCGATATATCCTTGTAAATGACGGCAGCAAGGACAAAACATACCTTGTGATGAAAAAGCTTGCAAAGCAGTTTGCGTATGTAAAGTACATTTCTTTTTCAAGAAATTTTGGCAAAGAGGCGGCTATGTACGCAGGACTTCAACACTCTACCGCTGATTATGTGGTGGTAATGGACGCTGATTTACAGCATCCGCCAACACTTTTTCCGCAAATGGTTGACGCTCTCGAAAACGAGGGATATGATGTTTGTGCCACAAAGCGTGATGAGCGAGAGGGCGAGAGCAAATTCAGAGGAATTTTTTCAAAAATGTTCTTTGCTCTTTCAAATAAGCTGACCGACACCAAGATGCCATATGGTGCAATGGATTTCAGAATGATGAAAAGACAGGTTGTGGAGTCAATTCTTGAGCTTGCCGAGGTGCAGAGATTTTCAAAGGGCATTTTCTCTTGGGTCGGTTTTAACACAAAGTGGATTTCGTTTAAAACCGTTGACCGCCAGCTTGGTCAGACTACATGGAAGTTCTCAAGCCTTTTCCGTTATGCTATTGACGGAATTACCTGCTTTTCGGTTGCTCCGCTCAGATTTACTGCGGTAATGGGTGCGATAATTTTTGCATTTTCACTTGTCTATATAATGATAACTCTGATTCAAACCTTGTTTTTCGGAATTGTGACACCGGGATATGTAACCACACTTTGTGCGGTGTTGTTTTTAGGCGGAATCACAGAGATGTCGATTGGTATTTTGGGTGAGTATATTGGCAGAATTTATATGGAAACCAAGGACAGACCGATTTACATAACCAAATTCTCGAATTTTGAGGACGAAAACAACGAAGAAAAGGAATAATTATGGGCGAATTTATAAAAAAGTTTTTTGATATAAAATTCTGGAAGTTTATTTTGGTTGGCGTTATAAACACCCTTGTGGGCAATGGACTACAGTTCGTGCTGTTTGCACTTTTTGCGTGGGATAGGTACGAATGGGGTGTGTGGCTTGCCTCGGCACTCGGATATTTTATCGGAAGTATTGTGAGCTATTTCCTCAATAAATATTTTACTTTCAAGAATACCGAAAAAGGATGGAAGCCGATTTTACGCTTTGCACTAAACATTGCGGTATGCTACACGCTTTCGTATTGCATAGCGATACCGCTTATAAAATGGATTTGCACAGCAAACAATTTTACAATGTTCTCACTCACAGTTGAACAGTTTGCAGGCTATGCCTCAATGATACTCGGCTCTTGCCTGTTTGTTGCATTCAATTACATAGGACAAAGATTTTTTGCATTCAAAGAGAAAAAGTGATAAAAATTGCACTTCCGATTAGTTTTAGTCGGGAGTGCTTTTGCTTTGCTTTTTTTCAATAGTTGGGGGTAAACTAGATTTTTTATTACGAGAAGATAGTTTGCAAAGTAATAATTTTTCTGTTTCTGACAATGACTTAGTAATGGTCGGGAGTTAAAAGTATTGAAATTGTTTATACTTTCTGCTAGAACAAAAAATTTAGGTCGAGCCTTTTTAAAGGCTCGTGGGTTTGGGCAACGCCCAAGAAAAGTTGTGTTTATTGCAATTTATAAGGGACAAACAGCAACGCTGTTTGTGTGCTGAGGCAAAGTTTGACAAAACAGGCGACAGCCTTTTAATAAGAAATAATTTATAAATAGAAAAAGAATAACTTTTCTGTTTTGTGTTGCTGTCGCAATTATAAAGCTTTAGCCGTTGTGTTCAAGCCGCCAAACAGCAGGCTGTTTGGCTATCAGGATTTTGCATAAGCTACAGTATTGTGGGCTTTGCCCACACCCACAACCTTTAAAAAGGTTGACCAAATTTTTATGTCCGAGAAAAATCGGTAATAATTCGAAAAATATAATGCCCGACCATAACTTTGTAGCGGTCGGGCATTATTTGTGTTATTTAACACAAGCTATATTTTTATAATAAAATTACTGCTCTGAAAGATAAATTTGGAGTGCGGTTACATCTCTTGAGTCGATTATTCCGTCTTTTGTCATATCGGCATAAATTATTTCAGCGTCACTCAAAAGCGGTTGACCGTCATCAGCTGTAAAGCCTGCAAGGTATTTTTGCAGCTGTGTAACATCGTTTACATCAACCCTGCCGTCATTGTTGACATCGCCAAGCTGTCTGCCGTCTGTGATAAGCGAATAATTAATGCTATTGCTTTTTGCATACTCGTGGGCATATGAGTTTTCATAGCAATAAATAGTTACATTTTCGCAAAATTCAAATACATCGTTGCCGATAGAAGTAACGCTTTCGGGAATGTTGATTGATTTAAGGCTCTCGCAGTTCATAAACACAGCCGAGCCGATAGCCTGAATGTCGCCCTTAATTGTGACATTTTCAAGTGAAGTACAGTTTAAGAACGCACAATCATCAATGCTTGTACATACGCTCTCAGGAATTACAATGCTTTTAAGGCTTGTGCAATGAGCAAAAGCAGATTCGCCAATGTTCACAACCTCAGGAAGTACTACACTCTCAAGGCTTTCACAGCCAAGAAATGTTTCGGCAGAAAGAGTGTAAAGGCTTTCCGGAAGTTTTACATTTTTAAGGTTCACACATTCCTCAAAAGCCATACTGCCAATGTATTCCACACTGTCGGGAATGTCAATGCTTGTAAGCTCCTCATCAGCGTAAAAAAGTCCGTCTACAATAACGGTTGTGCCGTCTTTAACCTTTTCGGTTGTGTTAAAGTCCCCTTTGTAACCGCAAGCAGCTGTTCCATGATACACAATGCCGTCAGGCTGACTGTTAAACCAAGCGGTATTTTCAAAGGCTGACGGAGCAGTCCACACCATACCGTCGTTATAATTAATGTCAGTAAGGCTTGAGCAATCATAAAAAGCCATAGCCTGCACTGTGCAAAGGTCCGGAATTGTTACCTTTTTAAGTTTAGAACAACCCTCAAAAGCAGACACACCCACGCTTACAAGTCCCTCAGGCAAGGAAATGCTCTAAATACTTTCGTTGTAGGAGAGAAAATTGTCATTAATAGCAGTAGTGCCGTTTTTAAAGCTTATGCTTTTGTCGGTATAGTCGCCGATAATTTCATATGCAAGATTGCCTGCGTACAAAATACCGTCAGGAGCGTACATTGTCCAGGCTGTATATTCAAAAGCGTTCTGAGGGATTGAGTAGATTTCATCTGAAAAATCTATATTTTTCAGAGTTTCGCAGTCAAAAAATGCGTAGTCGCCAAAGCTTGTGCAGTTTGACAAATCAGCATTGTAAAGGCTTTGGCAGGCATAAAAACTGCTAATGCCTACAGAGGTTACATTTTCAAGATTTATGCTTTTAAGTGAAGTACATTCGCTGAAAGCGTCATCACCAATGCTCACCGGACTATAAGCCAAATGAACTCTATAAAGATTTGGGCATTTTTCAAATGCGTTTGCTCCGATTGATTCTACAGTTTTTGGCAAGGTAACCTCTCCGAGGTTATCGCACTCGGCAAAGGTGTATTCCTGAATTTCGCTGACTCCATTAGGGATTTTTATTGAAGTTAAGCTTTTGCAACCATAAAAAGCCGAAACGCCGATTTTCTTTATATTATCAGAAAAATTAACGGTCTTTAGTGCGTTTGACTCAGCAAAAGCACTTGAGCCAAGGCTTGTTATGGTAACAGGCAGTGTGATAGTTTCAAGCTTTTGGTTGCCCGAAAAAGCGTAGTCGCCAACGCTCGCAACCTTGTATCCGTCAATAAAACCGGGCAGAGTAATCTCGGCAGAATTTCCTGTGTAGCCTGTGATCGTGGCATTGCCGTCATTTAAAATATACTTATAGTCACCGCTCGTTATAACCTGAGAATTGTCTGAGCTTTCCAATGCACTTGCTGTTGTCGGAATAAGACTAAGCGTGCTTACACTGAGCATAGCCGACATAAAAACTGACATTATTTTAACTGTTCTTTTCATAATATCCTCCTGTATTACTGATTAATATATTTCCATAACTTTTCTGATGAGGCAGTTGAATCATTTATAAAATCAAGATCTGTGCCTTTGAGGCTTGTCATACTTTCGCCAAATGCAAGACCTGTGCCAAAGTCCTCCGCATCATTTCTTCCGCTGTAAAATACTATATAGTTGCCATTTGTGTAGATAAATGCTGAACGATAAAGTCCGCCGCCGTCCCAGTCTGTGGGATTGCTTGACGGCTTGAGAACAACCTGTGCAGTATTCCAGTTCTTTCCGTCAGTAGAAGTCGTGTAGTACAGACTCATATGTCTGCGGTCAGATTTATTGGTGGTGGCACATGCCATAAGCTCGTATCTGCCGTTGATTTTTTCTACATCAATATGCCATGTGTAGGTGGTGACAGAGTAAGGCAGATTTGTAACTGTCGGCTCTGACCATTCGCCGTTTTTCAGTTCCTTGTACCATACTTTGTAACCCTTCACATACCAAACCTTATATGTGCCGTTTTCATATACGATTGTAGGGCTTATCATATCTTCCGAATTTTTATTATAAGTTTCAAAAACGGCATTGCGACCGCTCCACTTGCTGCCGTCATATGAATAACGCATATAAAGAGCCATATAATTTTTTTCGTAATCCGTGTATCGCCAAAAAAGCTCAAGGCGGTTTTTGTCAGAATTATACACAAGCTCAGAGTCGGAATTATACCTCACATTTGCCTTGTAATTGTTAGGAATACCCTCGCAAAACTTGATTTCTGAGTAATTAATAAGGTCATTTGAACCTACGATTGTAGGATTTTCGTATTTGTCAATCGCCTTAGGGTAAGGTGTGTATGAAATCCAATAGCGGTAGCCGTGCCACTTGCTTCCCATATCAACAATCTTTGGGTGGTAGGCACTATTCGGATATTTTTTCTCCTGACCTCCATATACACTTGTCAAATTCAGCTTGCTTTTTGAATTTGACTGTAGCTTAAATTCGGGTTCAATGTAAAAGCTTCCGTTAATTATGTTCTGAGCATAGGTAACATCGTTTACATTTACATATCCGGATTTGTCGAAGTCTGCCTTGCTGTCAAGTGCTTCGCCGTTTGCAAGTGCCTCCTGCATATATGTGACATCACGCACATCAAAAATGCCGTCACCGTTTAAGTCGTATTTACTAATATCTTTAGCAGATGCAGTAATTGCAGCCGATGAAACGGCAACTACAGCAAGTGCTGCAGATACTAATTTTTTAAAAATACTTTTCATCTGATTGCTCCTTGTAAAAATTACAAGTATATTATCCCACTGTTTGCAATTTTTGTCAACAATAAACAGAATTGTTTTTAAAATTAAGTAAAAAATGACAGCTCTGCATTAGTTTAACTAAAACAGAGCTGTTTTAAATATTGGGGTAATATTATAAATTGTGGTTTAGCAGAAAGCTTCAGATAAATAATATAAAATTTAGGTCGAGCCTTTTTAAAGGCTCGTGGGTTTGGGCAACGCCCAAGAAAAGTTGTTTTTATATCATTCTATCGGGCACAAACAGCAACGCTGTTTGTGTGCTGAGGCAAAGTTTGTTAAAACAGGCGACAGCCTTTTAATAAGAAATGATTTATAAAAAAAGAATATCTTTCTGTTTTGTGTTGCTGTCGCAATTATAAGGCTTTCGCCATTGTGTTCAAGCTGCCAAACAGCTTGCTGTTTGGCTACAAAAATTTTGAGTTAGCTAAAGCATTGTGGGCTTTGCCCACACCCACAACCTTTGAAAAAGGTTGACAAAATTTTTATGTCCGAGCAGAATGTATGTGCTAATTCAAGCAGAAATTTCCCGACCGTTACAAACCATAATTCACCTCAACTATTAAAAAAGAACCACAAAACAGAGCTGTCGTTCAAATAATTTCTTTAAGCTTTGCGGTCATATCATCAATTATATCTGTGATTTCTGAGGTTGGCTTTTCTGTGAGAAGTTTGTTTAAATTCTCCTCAAAGTCCTTTGGCAAAACCTCGCAACGCTCCTTACAAAGCTGTACAAGTCGCTTTTCACCCGGGTGAGTCAGCCTGTTTACGGCAAAGATTACATCAAAATAGCTTGCCAAAAAGCCTGCAATTCTGTGATTTACACTTACGAAATCCTGTCTGTCGAGTGCCTTTTTAATCTGCTTGTCATAGGACGGCAGCACACCTGTCAAGAGCTTCATATTTTTATCAATGATATTTTTGCGAAGTTCTTCCGGATAAGGCACAGAGAATTTTTCTTTAAGCTTTGCATATTTGCCGTTTGAGTCATAAACAATTTGTGATGTTATAATGTTGTGCCAAAAGCAGGTGGAGTAGCCGTTGCTTGCGTGGAAGTCAAAAACTGTGTAGCTGATAAATTGGTCAAATTTATCCATAGGACGGTATATAATATCCATTCCAACACCGCTTTTTAGTATAACATTGTCCTCAAATTCCCAGTAGTGATTGTTGATTTCCATTTCTGAGCAGTAAGGAGCAAGGAGCTTTCCTCTTACCTTGCTGTCGATTTCCGCTGTGACATATACATAGACATCATAGTCGGAAAATTCATCAAAAACGCCGTTAGCACGAGAGCCGCCGAGAGCAATAGCCTCAACCTGCGGTAAATCAGCCAGTTTTTTGAAAATTTCATTTACCATAGTTTCACCAACCTTTTGTTTTTATTATGAGAAGATAGCTTGCAAAGTGATAATAAGACATAAAGTTTAGGTCCAGCCTTTGAAAAAAGTTGACCAAATTTTTTTGTTAATAAATCAATCGGGAGTTTTTTAACCAATATTTTATAGCAAAAAGCGGCAAAGTACTGTACTGCCTTTGCCGCTCCTAAATTACATAATAGACTTAATAAGTCCGCCTTTTTTAATTATATTCTGAATAAACTCAGGGAAAGGCTCAGCCTGATAAGTCTTGCCTGTTGTTTCGTCTGTAATAACACCTGTGTCAAAGTTTACAGAAACAACATCGCCTTCCTTAATTTCCTTTGCGGCCTCGTCACACTCAAGAATCGGAAGACCGATGTTGATTGCGTTGCGGTAGAAAATTCTTGCAAAGGTTGAGGCAATTACGCAAGAAATACCACTTGCTTTAATTGCAATAGGTGCGTGCTCTCTTGAAGAACCGCAGCCAAAGTTCTTTTCGGCAACCATAATGTCGCCCTCGTGAACCTTATTTACAAATTCTGCGTCAATATCCTCCATACAATGTGCAGCAAGCTCCTTGTGAGATGCTGTGTTGAGGTAACGAGCAGGAATAATTACATCTGTATCTACATTGTCGCCAAATTTATGGACTGTACCCTTAGCGTTCATAATCAGTACCTACCTTTCAAAAAATCAAAGCTTTGCAGGGTCTGTAATGTAACCCTTAACAGCACTTGCAGCAGCAACCGCCGGGCTTGCAAGGTAAACCTCACTGTCAACATGCCCCATTCTGCCTACGAAGTTACGGTTTGTGGTTGAAATAGCCTTTTCACCGGCTGCAAGAATACCCATATGTCCGCCAAGACATGGACCGCAGGTTGGAGTGGAAACAACTGCACCTGCCTCAATGAAAATATCAAAAAGTCCCTCGTGCATAGCCTGAAGCCAAATTGCCTGTGTGCCGGGGAAGATGATACATCTTACATTTTTAGCTATCTTTCTGCCCTTGAATACCTCTGCTGCTGCTCTAAGGTCGGTAATTCTGCCGTTTGTGCAAGAACCGATAACGCACTGGTCAATCTTAACCTCGGTTTCACCGATTTCATCAACAGTTCTTGTGTTCTCCGGAAGATGTGGGAAAGCAACTGTAGGACGGATTTTGCTTAAATCAATTGTGTATTCCTCGTCATATACAGCGTCCTCATCAGCTGTGTATTCAACAGGAGTACCCTGGTATCTGCCGTTGCAGTATTCACGGGTTACATCGTCAACAGGGAAGATGCCGTTTTTAGCACCTGCTTCAATAGCCATATTTGCAATGCAAAGTCTGTCGTCAATGTTGAGGTACTGAACGCCCTCGCCTGTAAATTCCATTGATTTGTAAAGAGCACCGTCAACGCCAATCATACCGATAATATGTAAAATTACATCTTTACCGCTGACAAAGCCCTGTGGCTTGCCAATGAGGTTGAACTTGATAGCAGAAGGAACTTTGAACCAAGCCTTGCCGCTGATCATACCGGCAGCCATATCTGTAGAACCAACACCTGTAGAGAATGCACCGAGTGCACCGTATGTACAGGTGTGAGAGTCTGCACCAATGCACAGACAGCCCGGGCCAACAAGACCCTGCTCAGGAAGAAGAGCGTGTTCAATGCCCATCTGACCTACATCTCTGTAGTTTTTGATGTCGTATTTATCAGCAAAAGTTCTAACCTGCTTAACCTGAGTAGCCGCTTTAATATCCTTGTTAGGAGTAAAGTGGTCCATAATCATTGCTATTTTAGTGTTATCAAATACTGCTGTTGCACCGTTCTGTTCAAAAACATTGATTGCAACAGGTGATGTTACATCGTTGCCGAGTACCATATCGAGTTTTGCCTCAATAAGCTGACCTGCCTTAACCTCTGAAAGTCCTGCGTGAGCGGCAAGAATTTTCTGTGACATAGTCATACCCATAAATATCACTCCTTATATTTTTTCTAATTACATTATTACATACCACTTGCAAAAAGATTGTAAAGTATGCTACAATTAAAACAAAAATGGCAAAAGCAGTGAGTAATTAGAATTGTAAAAAGAAAATGATTCTGCTTTTAATATATTAGGGTAACATTGATAAATCATTGTTTGAAATGGTCGGGAAATTTTGCTTTAATTAGCACAGACTTTATACTCGGATATAAAAATTTGGCAACCTTTTTCAAAGGTTGTGGGTGTGGGCAAAGCCCACAAAGCTTAGCTTTTATATAATGCAAAATTCTGATAGCCAAACAGCTTGCTGTTTGGCGGCTTTAACGCAATGGTGGAAGCCTTATAATGCGACAGCAACACAAAACAGAAAAGATTTTCTTTTTATATTTATAAATTATTTTTTTAAAAGGCTGTCGCCTGTTTTTACAAACTTTGTTTTAACACACAAACAGCAACGCTGTTTGTGCCTGAAAATTTACAATAAAAACAACTTTTCTTGGGCTTTGCCCAAACCCACGAGCCTTTAAAAAGGCTCGACCTAAATTTTATTATTACAAAACCAAAACTTTGCAATATGGTGAAACTATGGAAAAAAATCTGAACACTCCGACAACACAACTTTACAACACCCACAACGATATGAAAACCTTATTTGACACCCTGCCTTACACAAAATCCTTTGCAAAAGGCGAGATTATTTATCATCAGGGTGACATTGCCGACAGCTTTTATTACATAAAAAAAGGGAAGACTACAGTTTTTATGATTTCTCCCGACGGAATGGAAAAAACTTTAAATACTGCTGTCAAGGGAGAACTTATCGGTGAGGGTGCGTTCTTTGACCATAAGCCGAGGGTAAGCTCCGCAAAAGCTGTGACTGCAAGCGAGCTTGTTATTATAGATAAAAAAATTCTCCTCGACTTAATTCAAAAAAATCCTCCTATAGCCTTTGAACTTCTCGAAATTCTTGCCACACGAATCCGCCTGCTAACAACTCAGCTTGACTCAATGACCTTTATGCAGGCAGATGCACGAATAGCCAAGCTTTTGCTTGACGATATGGTAGATGACAAGGTGTCGCTCACGCATGAAGAAATCGCACTAACTGTGGGTGTATCAAGAATTACAGTAACCAAAACCCTGAGCCGACTTTCCTCTCAAGGCGTACTTGCAACGCATTACAGGGGAATAAAAATCCTCAATAAAACAGCACTTGAAAAAATATGCGGTGAAAAATAAAAAGCCAAAGTTTTTAACATAGATTTAATAAAATGTTAAAAACTTTGACTTGTAACGACAGTATAAGAATTTATTCGGGCAATAAGTTAGGTTATTATCACACTTTCTAGAATTTCTAATTATATAATAAACCCGCCGTTTACGCCGAGCACTTGTCCGGTAATAAATTTTGCCTTATCTGAGCAAAGAAAAACTGCTGTCTGTGCAATATCCTCCGGCTGACCGAGCATATTAAGCGGAGTTTCTTCTTTCAGTTCATTTATCGTCTGCTCATCAAACGATTTCATCATATCGGTCATAACCACTCCCGGTGCAATGCAGTTTACCCTAATATTTGAAAGTCCGACCTCCTTTGCAAGAGCCTTTGTAAGTCCGATTACTCCTGCCTTTGCCGCACTGTAATGCACCTCGCATGATGCTCCTACCTGTCCCCACATTGAGCTTATATTAAGAATTACTCCGCTGTGGTTTTTTATCATAAAGCGGCTCAGAACCTCTCTTGAGCAGTAAAAAACTCCGTCAAGGTTTGTGCCAATCATTCTGTGCCAATCCTCGTCCGTAATGTCCGTAAACAGCTTTTGCTGTGCAATTCCTGCGTTATTTACAAGCACATCAACATTTGAAAGCTTAGCTTCCACCTTGTCAAAAAGGCTTTTAACCGACTGTGATGACGAAATATCTGCCTGTACCGGCAGGGCAATCACGCCATACTCTTTCTGAATTTTCTCGGCAAGTGCCTCTGCCTTCTCTTTTCCTTTGTTATACTGCAGCACAACATTGCAGCCCTCACCTGCAAATGCCAATGCAATCGCTGAGCCGATTCCGCCCGACGCACCTGTAATTACCGCTGTTCTCATATTATTCCTCTCTTAATTCAATGTATCTTCATTTTCGTTATATAATGCTTCGTTGATTTCCACAACACTTTTACCGTTATTCATATTTATAATAATAATGCTGTCACGCTTAATTTTAGGATACAGTGGTGACAGACCTGCAATTTTTAATACGCTGTTGGTTTCTTTTACCGACAGTCCCATACCGATTGAAAGGCAAATTAACTTATCTCTTTTCGGAGCGGTTTTTACACCTGAAAACATCTGATATGCGTAGCTCTCGCCTAACTCCGCTTTCCTGATTACCTCTGCTTTTGTAAGCTTTCTTTCTGCCACCAAGTCAGAAAGATATTCCGACAGATTTTTATTAATCATAGATGCCTTGTTTACCTTTTCATATTCCTCAAAGGTATTAAAATTTTCGAGTTCCTTCAAAAGCTGTGTTGTCGATTTGTTCTGCATATCTAAATCCCCTTAAAAATATAAGTTTTCAAATACATTTTATCATGTTATAATTTACTTATCAACAAAGTGGAGCAAATGTAATGGAAAATAATTGGACTGATAAGGTACTCAAGGAGCAATACCAATTTGTGCGAGTGCTCAAGCGTAATGAAAAAACCGAAATTTGTGTATTCAGACACAAAACGCTCGGAAAACAGATTATAAAACGAACAATGCAAAGTAGCAGAGAGGTTTACTCTGTTTTGAAAAACTTTTCTCACCCAAACATTGCAAATATTTATGATGTTATAAAAACCGATACAGGCATTATTGTGCTTGAAGAATTTATTGACGGTCAAACCATAGCCGACTATTTACAGGAAAGCCTTTATGTTCCGTCAGGAGTAAAAAAGATAGCCTCTGCCCTTTGTGACGCACTTGATTTTTTGCATAGCCACAAAATCATTCACAAAGACATTAAGCCCGAAAATGTAATGATTGACAACAACGGCAATGTAAAGCTGATTGATTATGACGCCGCACGAATTTACAAGCCTTATCGACAGAAAGACACGCTGGCGATTGGTACAATCGGTTATGCGGCACCTGAACAATACGGAATGAATCAGACTGACGAAAGAACGGATATTTACGCTTTGGGAGTGCTGATGAATGTTATGCTGACAGGAAAACCTCCTGAAATTGAGCTTTATAACGGAAGACTTAAAAAGGTTATTGTAAAATGTACGCAGACAATTCCCGACAACCGCTACAAGAATGTAAAGGAACTTAAAAGAAATTTATAAAATCAACAAAACTGTGCTGACAGCACAGGACAAAAATACCGCCTTTGATTATAATTTAATCATAGGCGGTTATTTATTTTATCTATTTTTAACAAAAGATTATTTAAAGCTCATCAATGTTATCGGCAAGCACACGAATAGTATTCAGAAATGTACTTACCTTGTTTTTATCGGCGTTTTTAATAGTACTTGCAATTTCGCTCAGCATATTTTCATTTCCGACAGAGTCAAAAACAAGGTAGTCAATGCTTGTGTCGAGCACCTGTGAAATTCGGAAAAGCACATCAACAGAAAGTATCCTTGTGCCACGCTCAATATGACCTATGTGAGCCGCCGAAAGTTCGCACAATTCGCCAAGCTGTTCCTGAGTAAGTCCTTTTTCAATTCGCTTTTCCTTTATTCTTTTACCGAGAGCCGTATAGTCAATATTTTTGTTCATAAATAAAACCTCAGAATGTTATATATAGTTTATTCTAAACTTTTTGAACAAAAAAATAAATTTACTGTAAGCATTTATTATTAACTTGTAGCATTAATTGTGCTAAACTTGAGTTGTAATAGATAAAAAATTTATGAATTTTGTCAGATAGCTTATCTTGCTGTCTGTGTATTATTAAATATCTAAAGGAGTGAACTTTATGTCGGTTTATGGAATGGGTTCAATGTTTTCTTCAACAGAGGAACAGCTGAAAAATTTTGTTAAAGACGGTTTTGCTTGTATCGGTTGGAGGTGTGAGGACAAGCCCGAATTGTATGAAATCTTAAACGATATCAAAATCGGTGATATTATTTATATCAAATCTCTTTACCACGCATCAAAAGCAATGAAAGTAAAGGCTGTTGGTATTGTAACAAGTGAATTAAAACGCCAAAATACACATCAAGGTTACGAAAATTGCGAAAATGAAATTGGTGTAAAATGGCTTAACAGCAGTATCAACAAATATATAATCATTGATGATGACCGCCTGAAAGAAAGAAAAGGCAGTCTGTTCGCTGAAACCAATAAGGATTATATTAAAGAAATAATCAGTTTTATATAACAAATTGTTCCTAAATGATTAATGGAGGAAAGAACTATGAAAAGTTGCACAAAATGTGGATTTATGAATAACGACAGTGATAATTTCTGCAAACATTGCGGTCAAGATTTAAATGAATTTGAAAATTCGCTTAAACATCAAAAGGAAAATTTTAATCAGCAGGAAGCCTGTATCAACCAAGCCCCTGAAAGTTCTGTTTATGCACAACAGCAAAATACAAATGCAAATATCGACGCAATAAAGCAAAAGCCGAAAAAGAAAAGAAAAAAAATAATTATTCCCTGCGTTTCAATAATACTTGTTATCGCTATTATTGTAATTACATTTGTACTGAAAATTCCTCAAAAGTATTTTGGTGATCCTTTTGTTGAATCGACGGTAGTTACCGAAGAAGCGGATAATGACAATGGTTTGCGTTTTAATTTTGATGAAATGGGATTTCAGAAGCTCAATACTAATGCAGTAAACAAACTTAATCTTAAAACAGACCAACATGGCTTTTTAGCTGTTTTACTTGATACTGTTGAAAAAGATTGTGAATCTTTTGGAGTAAGTGCTACACAGTATGAGTTAAATAGAGAAGATACAAACAATGATCGTATTGGATATTGGATAAATCTTTATAAAGAAAACCGTTCGGATAAAATTAATTTTTTCGAAATATGTATGAGAATAAAAGATAATAATCGTGATGATCTTGATAAAGTAATGACAGATTATGTAAGACAAGCTATTTGTATGCTAAATCCTGAATTAGGTATATTTAAGATCAATGAGCTTGCTGAAAATCTTGAATGCTCAGGGAAATATGATTCTGATGGATATAAAACTTTATTTTATAACAATGTGTGTTACAAAATTTATGACAATCCATATAGAAATTTATATGCACTATGCGTTTATCCTTTAACCAAAACTGAATATGGAGAACTTACAGAGGGAAATACGGCACCCAACCTTGAATTAAGAAATATGAGCGACCAGGAATACTATAACAAAATTATAGGTGTTTTAAAAAGCACAAGCTATTGTGAAGATTATCTTCCTGCACAATTATCAGCAGGTGCTTGCAATGATATATCATATGGAGAATTAATAGCTATGATGTTTAAATCGCCCGATATTTCTGTTGATAGAACAGGAGATAATAGCTGTACAGTAACAGTTTCCGGAAGATATAGAAGTTATGCAAGTGCGACATATGATTTTAACGGTACTATATATATACAGTTTAGTGATGTGGAAGCAGGAGATTGTACTCTTTCAGGCAGTTACGAATTTGAAGCTCTGGCAAAATATTTTGCTCTGTCATATTAAGCATTAGATAACGCAATGCAGAAAACAACATTGCTTTATTTGATTTTTTGCTTTATACTATCTATATGAGGTGATGTATATGGGAAAGGACACGCAGTTTTGCAGAAATTGCGGAAAGGAATTGCCGATTGAAGCAACCTTTTGCCCGTACTGTATGACGAAATTTGACTTAGACAATAAAGAGAAAAACAAAAAGAAACCTCCGCTAAAAAAACTGCTTATTATCTGCGTTTCGGCGGTTTTGGCGGTTGCACTTGTTACTACAGGTGTAGTGGTGGTCATTACTTCCGGCAACGCAAAAGCAAATGACGATGTGACCGCACCGAGCACTGTTCAGGTGCAGACAACGGCTTCACCACAGGAAAGCGTTAGCCCGACAGCTCAAACGGCAGAAACAAATTCAGGCGTTGACAATGAAATCGGTTTGAGAAACACAAAGGTTGATTCCGAAAGCATTACAACAGACGAGCAAAAAACGGTTGCCCAATACTTTGACAATGACTACATAGATATAACAAAGTATGAATTTCTTGCACGCTATCCGTCAATATTTGAAAACGCACAGATTTGCTTTACCGGCACAGTTCAGAAGATAATAAAATCTACCGACACAGACTACGAGATACTTGTGTGGGTAGGCAAAAATGAGGCTAACTATTACTACAGAAACGCAAATATGAATGTTCCTTATGACGAATACAAAGAAAGCACAAAGGACAACCTCATTATAATAAAAGGAAAACAAACAGATGCCCGACTTGTAATCGGTGATGAGATTGTATGCTATGGCAGATATACCAAAATTGACACTCAGTCTATTGACGGTACTTCATATACAATTCCTACAGTAAATGTATATCGTACATTCTTTAATAAAGCCATAGGCTCACCGAATAAATTTGACGATACCTTTGTAAAGCAGGTTGCAAAAGCTTTGTTTGGCAATGATATTGAAGTAAGAAACGCAAAAGACGGCGAGGATTATGATTCGAGCAAGGGAGCTATGAACTGTAATTTTACAGACTATCCGTTTATGATATGCGAGCCTGAAAACCAGTCAAATGCAAAATTTACCAAATACAGATTTTATCTTAAACAGGGAATAATTGAAGACGCAAAGTCAAAATCGAGCGTTTGCCATACAGGTACAGACACAGACAATGCTGAAATCATCAGAAAAATTGAGTTTGCTCCTGATTTTCAGCACTACCTCATCTACACCTTTGACACAAGCTTAAATTCAATGTCGGTTGCTTATTATGACAGCGACTTTAAGAAAATTTGGCAGAGAGATTTTGAAGAAACCGTCAACGGTGTTTATGATTACACTAAAAGCAAGTTCTATATTGTTGCCAACAATGATTTGTACATAATTGATATGCAGACCGGCGAAGATGTCACAAAACCAAGCTATGTCGGTGAAAAAACCGATATACGAAAGGTTGCTGACGGTTTGATAATGTTTTCCGCCGAAAAATCTGATTCCGTTATGAAAACGGATTTAGACGGCAACATAGTATGGAAAACCAACATTATGAACGATAATTATTCCGGCAGTTCAAACACCGTTCAGTTTGTAGATGACAAAATAATTGTAGCAAACAACTTTGTTTCATTTGAATTGAACGCAAAAACCGGTGAACTTGTAACAACCGGCGAATTAGTGAATTAATTTTTACATTATAAAAGCTTGAGTAAATGATAATATTTACCCAAGCTTTTACTTTTTTGGAATTGTATTTAATGATAATTTATAATCAGATTTTAAACAAAAATAAGCACTAACCTTTCGATTAGTGCTTTAAGTGGTTGCGGGAGCCGGATTTGAACCGACGACCTTCGGGTTATGAGTGTGAGATATATAGTTTATAGTTTCCATATTTCCCTCTTTATTTTCCATTGCTTTAAATCTATAATATATTAGTATAATAAATGAAAGAGTGGTAAACAATGGAAAAATCAATTACATTTAAAGAGCTATCACAACGATGGCTATCTGTGTCGTCTTTGGGTAAAACTTATACCTATCAACAGAATTTACAGTCTTACATCAATCACCTTAATAATGGAATAGGTGAATGTAAAGTGACTGATGTAAAGCCTGCTCATATTGACGAAATAATAAGACGGCTGTATATAGAAAACCCGAACACCAAAAAACCGACTTCCAAAAAAGTCTTGAAAAATATAGTTGACTGTGCTACTCGAATTTTTGATTACGCTATCGAAAACGAGCTAATCTACAAAAATCCAGCAAGAAACAAAAAGAAAGTCATTCCAAAAAATGCACCGACAAAAATAGTTGGTGCAATCACTCCCGAACAGCAGCAACTCGTAATTGATACAGAACACCGAGCCAAAATTGCAGCTGTAATAATGATGTTTATGGGATTGCGAACCGGTGAAGTGCTTGCTCTTGAATGGGGAGATATTGATTTAGTCAACTATAAGCTCTCTGTCAATAAAAGAACACAAAGAATTTCGAGTAATAAGTATATTGTAACAGAAGGTACAAAAAATGGCAAGTGCCGTTATGTTTCAATTCCTGTTAATTTAGGAGCTTGGTTAAAAAAACAAAAGGATATATCAAATTCATACCTTGTGATGCCAAATAGAGCTGGAGAACTCCAATCTCCAACTCAATGGAGAAGTTTATGGAAATCCTATCAGAACGAAATAAACTACACAGCCTATTGCAAAAAATGTGCCGATGCAGGAATAAAACCTGAAAACAAGCATACTCCAACAGGTATTCCAAGAATTATAAATACATTTAGTGCTCATCAGCTCAGACATACATATGCAACGCTTCTGTATATATCAGGAGTTGATGTGCTTACAGCATCGGAGCTGTTAGGACATAGCAACATAGAAATAACTCTTAAAATATATACACATCTTGACCAGCAATTTAGAGAACTAAATATAAGCAAATTTGACAATTATATTCAGTCAGATTTAGACATAGAAAATATTTAATTAGTAAACAAAAGTCGATTACATTGTAGTCGGCTTTTTTATTTTATAAAAAGTGGACAATTTGTCCAGAAAAGGAGTAAGACTTATGAAAAAGACAATCGCAATCGTAAACAAAAAAGGTGGAGTAGGCAAGACAACAACTGCACTTAACTTAGCAGCAGGACTTTCAAAAGAGGGCAAAAGGGTATTGCTCATCGACCTCGACCAGCAAGCGAATCTATCGTTTTGGCTCAACTATGAGTTTGACGGCAAACCTACTATCGCAGAGATGATAATGTTTTCAGTCAGCGGAATGTATATTGATTACAACGCTTGTATCAGACATTTTTCTTCTGAGGGTTTTGATTATATACCTGCGTTGAGTGCAAGCCTTGACGGTATTCCTTCCTACCTCGCCGGAAAAAACGATTGCACAAACATTTTAAAAAAGCTGTTATCTGTAGGTAGCTTTAGTGAATATGATTACATACTCATTGATTGTTCTCCTGCAACTGACCTACTTGTAACTAACGCTATTGCAGCAGCAGACAAGCTGCTTATCCCAGTGCAGTGTGACATAATGTCATACAACAAGGTTAATGATATTCTTCAGCAGCTCGTTAATACAAAAAATGATACTGATGTATCGAAGTATATACTTGGTATCTTAGGTACAATGTATCAGAAAAGCACAACCCACAGCAAAGAAGTATATGATGCACTCAAAGCGTCTTATGGAGATTTAGTGTTTAATACAACTATTTCTTATAAGACAGCTGCCAAAAATGCTGTTGGCTATCATCAGAGTTGCGTTAAATCGAATGCTAAAACGAATACATTAGGTCAGGAATATATGTCAGTTGTCAATGAAATCATTGAGAGAATGGAGGGCTAAGCAATGAAAAAAATGTCAATCCAAACAGGTAGTCTGAATTTCAATGTTACAGGTTCAGGTAATCCGACAGCTATTCTCAACGATAATACTGTTGTAGAAATTGAAACTGACAAGCTCTCTATAGACAATGAACAACAGTTTAAAATACATAATGATACTATAAGTTTTCTTGCAAAGTGTATTAAGACTGATGGTCAAATTTCACCTTGCATTGTAATTCCTCTCGCTGATAATAAGTATCAAATAGTTGACGGCAGACACAGGTTTTTAGCTGTCAAAGAAGCTGGCTTGCCGTTTGTAAAATGTATCATTCGCAACGATTTAGCAACCGATAAGGTTGCATATAAAAAGGTTCAGCTCACTACTAACCTTGCAAGAAATAATGACTATCTTCCTTCTGAACTTGCTTACGGCTACAAGGAATTGCAGAAACTTGGTTATACCCGTCAGCAGATGTCAATGGAAACCGATACTGACGAAAAGAAGATATACAGATACATTAGACTTAACAATCTTATCAAGCCATTGCTTGACCTTACCGACAATGAAAAGATTCCGGTCCTTGCGGCTGTTGAGTTGTCGTACTTAAATGAGCAGGAACAATCAAAGCTCTACGGCTTTTTGCTTAATAATACAAGCTGTAAAATTGGTTTAAAAATTGCCAAAGCACTAAAAAAAGATTTCAGAAATATGGAATATTATTTTTGGCATTATGATTATGATAACTATATTGTAAATAATCCTGATAACGATTTTTCTGATACTGAAACAGATAATTTATCTGCCGTTTCAGATACAAAAGAAGAAAAGGCTGAGAAACGAGTTAAGAAAGAGAATACAGAAAGTTCTCTGACATCAGAACAGTTATCAGTATCACCAGCAGTAGAAAAAACAAGACAAACTGATGCTGACACCATTCAAGTAATTGCTCCTGAAAATATTTCTTTATCTGACAGAAGCATAATTGCAAAGACAGTAATTACTGCTACAAGAATTGACTATTACATTATCAGAGAATTTTTTGATGCAAATGATTGTTATAACTACCTTAAGAAGAATTATATTGAAAGCTATTACACTGCTGTCGGGGTAAAAATTGACGACTGCAAGGTGTCGTATAATTTCCGGGCAGCTCACAATATGTTTTCAATCAAGGTTAATAAAACAACATATATTATGCAGCATAAAATCCTTGAACGCATAGTAAGACAGTATATTCGGGAACATTATACCACAGATGATATTGTCAAAATCATAAAGATTGGAGTAGAAAATGAAGATTAGTAATATACAGCTCCGCATTAAACGATACCGCAAAGGTTCTAACATCAAAGCTATTGTTTCTGTTGTCATTGATGATTCTTTTATCATCAATGACATACAGCTTATTAAGATTGCCGACAAATATCACTTGAAATTTCCGGCAACTAAAGTTGCTGAAAAAATCGGGCAAGAAAGTATAGTGCCGATTAACAATAAAATCCGTCAGACAATTACTAAAGCAGTGATTGATAGTTACACTGATATAATGAAAGAGGATCACTAATGGATATTTATATACCAAAATCATTAATGACAGATGAATACAAAAATTATTCAGCAGAAGCAAAATTGTTATTTTCAATCTTGCTTACCAATTCTGCAACAGCCACAAGCATTATGCAAGTAGCAAGTCTTATCGAAAACATTGGAGCTGCAAAAATCAATACTTATCATAAGGAATTTAAAAAAATCGAAAGAGAGTGTGCAGTATGAAATTCGATTTTTTCAGAGGGAACGAATGTGAACAATACTTGTTCTACAGAGTACCACAAGTTCTTTTTACTGATGATGAATTTAGATATATTTCGTCTGAAGCTAAACTGCTGTATGGTTTCTTGCTTGACAGAACGGCTCTATCAGCTAAAAATAAGTGGACTGATGAGGACGGCAAAGTCTATGTGTATTTCACGCAAGACGAAGCCAAAGAAAAGCTCAACATTGGAACAGGCAAGGCTACTAAGATATTCAGCGAGCTTGATGAAATAGGACTGATAATTCGTATCCGCCAAGGGCAAGGCAATCCTTGTAAGATTTATGTTATGAATTTTGCAAAACCACTATCTCAGGCTCAGACCTCCGAAAATCAGAAGTCTGAAAAAAGCAAAATGGAAGTCTTAAACTCCGAAAAAGGCAACTCAAGACTTACGAAAAGTGAAAGTCTGAAACAGATAAAAAGGAAGTCAAGACTTCCGAAAAACGAAAATCAAGACTCTCAAAAGTCAGAAGTCTTAAACTCCGAAAAAGACAGTTCAAGACCTCCGAAAAACGAAAATCAAGACTTCCAAAAATCGGAATGTAATAATACTGAGAATAGTCATACTGAGAATAGTCAGAACAATCTATCTTCTATCTCTGAGGGATTGAGTGACGGAGTAGTGGAATATTCGCAATGTGTTGAAAATATTAAAGAACAAATATCATACGATAGTTTGTATTCTCAAGGTACAGAAGAAAATTATCTTGATTTTATCGTTAGTCTGATTGCTGATGTGTATATTAATCAAAATTCAGGCGATATGTTTAATATCAACAACATAAGCATTTCTTCTGCAAGAGTTGCCAAACGCTTTAGCTTGCTTGATGATACACACATAACATATGTGATTAGCAAGCTAAAACAGGCTTTTAAATCACAACAAATCAAAAACATTCGAAAATACACTATAAGTTGTCTATACAATGCACCTGTGATAATTGATATTGATATTGATTCACAGTTAGCTTATAAAGGTGATTGATAGAAAGGAGCGTATATATGAGCATTTGGGACGATTATAAAACAAGCGTAAGGACAAGGATAAATGTTAAGCAAGATAGACTTTTGCTGACCGAAAGGCAGTGGAAGCTCAAGCATTATGTTAAGCTTAACGATAAATGCGGTAAGTATCTATGGGTTAATGCTTATTGTCCTAATCAAGAGCTATATCTATGGGACGAGGAAGTACGCAAAATGACTGATGAAGAGCTTGCTACTTACCGTGCAGAAGAAAAAGAAAAGCGTGTCGCTCGGGCAAAACGCAGAGAGTTAAAGGCTGAGTTTGATAAGCTAAAGAAACAAAAACTGGACAAATCGTCCACTGAAAGAAGGAGTTTTAATATGATAAAAGCAATGAGAAATAAAATAATCAATAATTCAGTATGTATTGCCAAGACTGTTGATATAGCACTCTACGATTACAAAGATAATTTTGTTGCAGACTTTATTACTGATTTTGGTATCCGTAAGACAATTAAAATGAGCAAGAAAAATCTGCAAAAGATGTTTAACTGGAAAGAAGCAGTTGAATTTTTGAAGTTTTTAAACTATGACAAAGATATGTATGAGAAATTTATAAGATATTTCTTCCCTGATAAGTTAGAATACTTATCGTTGGTGAAAGAAAATGAAGTCATAGTTGTTGATACAGAAACAACCGGACTTAATCCTGAAACTGACGAGCTTTTGCAAGTTTCAATCATCGATGGCGATGGAAATACATTGTTCAACAGCTATCTAAAGCCAGTGAACACAAATAGTTGGGACGAAGCAATGGCAGTCAATAACATTACTCCTAAAATGGTTGAAAAAGCACCTACTTCTGCTGAGATTTACCCTGCATTAGTACATATCATTGAATCTGCAAAAGTCATTATTGGATATAATGTAAACTTTGATTTGAAATTTCTTTCTGCTAATGCAGTAGGAGCAGAAAATAAAAACGCAACTATTGTAGATGTTATGAAGGATTTCGCAGACATATACGGCGAATGGAGTGATAAGTATGGCTGCAATAAAGGGCAGAAACTAACTAAGTGTGCAGAGTATTACGGTTATGACTGGGAAAACGATACAGCACACGACAGTTTAGCTGATTGCCGAGCTACTTTGTATTGCTACAATAAAATAAACGAATGTAAGGAGGATTTTGCGTGTTTAAAAAAATAGTTTCTTTTGTTCTTGTGGTTATAGCAGTAGCAACTTGTTCGACAGTTGGACAAGCTGCTACATACCAAAAAGGCGATGTAAATAAAGACGGTAATATTAACATTTTCGATGTAACACTTACACAAATATATATAGCCGGTCATACCCCCGCTAATTTCACTTTGTATTACGCTGATTTCGATGGTGACGGCAGTATAACCGTCAATGATATATCAGCTATACAACTGTATATGACTAATCAATTATTCATATATAACGATTTCTTTTATACCGTTGCAAACAACACTGCAACGATAACTAACTACAGAGGTACAGCTAAAAAGCTCAGCGTTCCCAATTATATGTATACAGATAAGCAGGAAGCAATCAAAGTCACAGCAATAGGTAACAAAGCTTTGTATGGTAAATATCAGCTTACAGAAGTAACTATTGCAGATAATATAAGCAAAATCGGAAATTATGCTTTTGCAAATTGCAAAAACTTAACTACAGTTACAATAAAAAATGATAAGTGCCATATTGACAGTTCATCATTTGAAAACTGTCCGATAAGTAGTTTTAAATTTGGATAAGCGGACAAATTGTCCGATAGAGGAGAAAAGATTATGGTTGAATACGTTAAAGAAGCTGAATTAAGGATAATGAACCTTTTTTGGAAATACAAAGAATGCACACGCAATGAAATAGCAGAGCATTGTGCAAAATTAAAATATCCATATACTGATACATACATATTTAATGTTGTAAGACAATTAGAAAAACGCAATTTCGTTAAATCTTGTGGCTTGCGTGCCGGTGTTACACGATGCTCAATAGTGTATGAGCCAACGTTTACCAAAGCAGAATTTTGTTTTTACTTGCTCAATCCCAATGAGCAAGACGCTAAAGAACTTGTATCATTATGCAATGATTTACTTACAAACCGCACTTGATGATTTAACCCTATTCTCCTTTTATTTTTGCCATAAAAATTTACACGGCAGTCAGTGCGGAACTGCCGTGATTTATGTAAACATAATTTATTATATAAATGAAAGGAAATTTATGATTATACTATTACTTATTATAATAATTATTTTACCGATTTTTATAGCAATTTCACTTTACAACACCATTAAAATATACTGAAAAATAAAACTTGTAGATAAATATGGAATATTAATGACAGCTACTTGGTTTGCTGTTGAAATCATAGGTGTAATATTTTTATTTATTCGATTTTAAAATATATTTTAAATATTTATTAGCTTTTTTCGCACCTCAAGAGGAAAGGATTTGTTAATATGAAAGTAAAAGTAAAGAATATGAGTTGGGACAACGAACAGAAGAAAGAAATTGAAACAATAAAAGAGAGAAAAATCACTGTAAGGCTTTCGGACGCAGATTGTGACCGACTGGCGAGAAAGTGTGGGGAGTATGGTCTGACTATTGGAAAGCTGATAGAGAATTTTGTCGGAGATTTAGTTGGTGGTACTTACTCAAACGGAAGTGATGAAAGAGATTATGCCAACAAGTGGTTCGAGCGTTGTTGGTTTGGAATGTTCCCCGAAGAAACACTTTTAAAATTTCTTTTGTACACTGGTTATGATGTGTATGATGATTTTTTAGAAATCATAGATGATATTGAAAATGGATATGCAGAACTGGAAGATTACAAAAAAGACCAGAGTGTTTTTGACGAGGAAGAAATCGAATTTTTGAAAACCGATATTGATGACTGGGAGAAGCAAATCGCAGAAATCAAATCGGACTATCTCAAAAAGAATGAGAAAGCCGACTGGGAGAAAGAAGTCGAAAAAGTCAACGAATGGTGGAAAGCAAAGGAGAGGTTAATCAATGAATAGGGCAAGACCGAAGCAGTTAAGTAAATTTCTTGACTGCTTTTTATATCCAAAAATTTGAAAGAATATTGATATTGACAAACAAAAATGTGAATTGTAAAATTAAGATATAAAGACATATACGAAAGGGGTCAGAGTTATGACTACACAGGAAATGAACACAAACATTACAAACACGAATGAACCGACAGAGAAAAAAACGAATAAGAAAAAGGCTATTGGTATTGTTGCGGTTGCTACAGTAACGGTAGCGGCGGTCATTATTGCTATGCTGACCGCTTGCGGAAACAAACAGCCTACGGCAACGGCTGATGAGGTAATCGGTACTTCTGTTCAGACTGTTACACAAGTTGTGACGGACAGTCAGGGCAATACACATATTGAGGAAGAAACAAAGGTTGTTGAGGTTAAGCAGACACAGCCTGCGGAGAAGTCTGAAAAAGCTACGGAAGTTAATGCACAGAATGCAGCAAAGACCGACAACAAGCAGAACAACGGCGGTCAGAGCAACAATAACAGCAACGGCAACAGCAATCAGACTAACAACAATAATAACAATGCCGGCAACGGTCAGACAAGCAAGAACAACGGCTCATCAGGCAGCACAAACAAGCCTGCAAGCAATTCAGGCTCAAGCGGTTCATCAAGTCAGAGTAAACCGTCAGGCGGTTCATCAAGCAGCTCAAGTCAGAGCAAGCCGTCAAGCGGTTCCGGCTCATCATCTTCAAGTAAGCCTGCACCGGCTACACAGCCGACTACAAAAGACCCACACGAGGGCAAAACTTGGTACGATGCAGAGTACAAAACCGAAAAAGTTTGGGTTGTAGATGAGGAAGGCTACACTTGGCAATGTCCGATATATGAAGACCATACAGCTGCGATTTGTAATACTTGTGGTGCTGAAATTACCGGACATACAAGTGAACATATGGAGGCTCATATGGATAAAGGTGAAAATGGTAGTTATCGTGTCGAAACTGTATCAACAATTGTTGGCTATGAAACTGAAACAGTTCCCGAAAAAGGACATTATGAAACAAAAACAACTCTCGTAAGAGCAGCAGGTTGGTATTGATATATATATGAAAATTAAACACATCAATTAAAGCAGTTAAGCAAGAGCTTGACTGCTTTTTTCATACCTATAAAGAAAAGGAGCGGTATTATGAGCGGAAAAAGGAGTCCACCAACAGAAAGAAAAATATACTATCTCATTGAAAGGAGAGTTTTATGAACAAATTTAAAAAGCTAAAGTCGGCAATTATTTCCTTTTGCAAGCCTAAAAAGCTGACATCATTGGCAGTTGCATTAACAACAATCTTTGCAATGCTACCTGTCGCTAATATTTCGGCAAGTGCTTATTCATATACAGGGCTTAGTGAAATCGGCGGCAAGGTATTGATTCAATCTTCGGAAAAACCGTTAGTCCTTATTGACAACGGAAGTGCCGGCAAACTTGACGCATATAAATTCCTTATCAACGGTGAGGTCGGTTATTGTATTGACCCACAGCTGCCGGCACAAAAGACAGGCGGCAAGACTATGGAGTTTACACAGTTTTCGGGTGAAACAGGCAAGGAAGTAATAAAACTTGACCCTAACTCGACTGACGAAAAAGAAAAGGCTCTTATAGTAGGTCTGAGTGTTCTTTACGGCGGTTACGGAGATTATTTCTCAACATTCGAGAACGGCGGTAAATCCGCTAAGTCCATAATGGACGGATTTATTGACGGTGTGTATTCATCTTTATTTAGTAAGATGAATACACGAGAAGATAAGTATTATTTCTTATCGCATTATACGCTCTCACAGCTTTATCACGAGCTTGTAAATGACGGTACATCTTGGAAAACTTGGAGCAACTACAAAGATGTTAACACAATGATTAATCGCTTAGTAGATTACACAAAGAATATAGTAAAATCCACAGGTGATTATTCAGCTATCAAGCGTAGTTGTGCAACCAACAATTACTATATTACACAGCCAAAAGGCAAAGACGGCACTTTTTGTCAGCACTTAATAGTAAGAATACCGAAAAAAGCTAAATTATATCTTGAAAAGTCAGGTACAAGCGAAGAAATCAAGAACCTGACAGAACAGACAACTGATAAAGATTACTTGAATTTTGCAGGTGCACAGTACACCTTGTATAGTGATGATAACAAAGCAGTTGCAGTTGCGGAGCTTGATAAAAACGGTAACATTGCTAAAATTTTGTATTCATACTCCAACAGCGAGTGGATTACAAAGAATTACTTTGAGCTTGGTTCAGGTCAGTATTACCTCAAAGAAACAAAAGCACCAAGTAACGGTTACTTCGCTCTTAGCGACAAGAAATACAATGTTACAGTCACAACAGACGATTGCAATAACGAAAGAATACTTGATATTCTTCAACTGTCTGATACCGAAATCGTTAAACTGAAATTCAAAAAAGAAAGCAGTAATCCTGATTTGACAACAGACAATGACTGCTATTCATTAGACGGCGGTATGTTTGCTGTATTTGCGAACAAAAAGAGTGCTTATGATTATCTTGCAGATAACAGTGTAAAGAATAACATCGTCAGGTACTTCATTACCGACAGCAACGGTGATTGCAAAGCTATATCTAAAGACGGCAACTCTTGGGACTATAACGCAAATTCAGACCTGTATAAAATTGCATACAGTGACAGTTACTATGCTGTTGAAATGGTAGCACCGAAAGGTTTTAAAAAGTACAACCGTCCGGTGCAAATGGTTATAAATGGCACAAACGGTGGTTTTGCCGTATTATCAGCAACTATTTCTGACACACCTCTTAATGACCCTATAGGTATTAAAGTCCAAAAAAAGGATGCCGTTACCGGTCAGACAACCAATATGTCAGGTGCAGAATTTACTGTTAAATATTATAGCGGTTATTACTATTCTGAAAGTGAACTTGCAGGAAAATCACCTGAAAGAATATGGGTACTTAAAACCAACCAAAACGGTTATACTGATTTAAGTGAAAAATATCGTGCAGATAGTGACTATGGCAATGAATTTTATTATAGTGATGGAATAGCCACCTTGCCTTTAGGCACAGTGACAATACAGGAAACCAAAGCCCCGACAGGTTACAAAATCAATCCTGAATTGTTTATCCGACAAATTAAGGTTGATGAAGCCACAGGCTCAATCACAACCTTTAATGAGATTGAAGTGCCTGAACCACGAGATACCGTTTACGGCAATCTTACAATCTACAAAACAGCTGATGACAGTAAGCGAGGAGCTAATACTGCTAAGGATGTATGGTTTAATGTCAAGTCTGATGACGGAGTGACAGACGAAAACATAGTAACAAAAAGCAAGGGCATAGATGGTGCAGCAACGCTCAGCGACTTGCCTGTTTACAAAGCAAGCGGTGAATATGTAAACTACACAATTAAAGAGCTTGGCTACAAAAACGCTGACGGTACATATTCTGTGCCTGACAGATATGTTCCTCTTGCTCAAAAAACCGTTACGCTAAAGGAAAATGTTACTCTTTCATTTTATTTTGCAAACAGACTGCAAAAGACAGGCTTAATCGTTCAAAAAGAGTCTGAGGACGGCATTGTAAGCGGCTTTTACTTCTCGGTAAAGTCTGATGACGGCAAAACAAATAAGGTGCTTGTAACAGGCGAGGACGGCACTGCTCATCTTACCAATCTTGCGGTGTATAACACAAGCAATGAAAAGGTTAAATACACAATTGATGAATTAGGTTTTAAAAATGCAGACGGTACATATTACTTCCCTGCTAAGTATGTAAAGCCTGCGGCTCAGACAGTTACACTTGAGGACGGCAAAAGCTTTGTAGTTACGATGAAAAACCTGCTCAAGCGTGGCAGTGTAGAGCTTTTAAAAACAGACGGCAACGGCAATCCGCTTGAGGGTATTGAGTTTGAACTCTACAACACAAAAACAGGCATTGTTAATGTTATAAATAAAAACAGCAGTATTATGTACGAAGCTGCCGACAGCAAGACGGCTGATACGGTAACAAAGCTCGTTACCGGCAGCGACGGCAGAATTATTGTAAATAACCTCTTGCCCGGTGATTATTACTTCATTGAAACAGACAGCAAAGGTAATATGCCGTATGCAGGCAAGATTAACTTTACGATTTTGCCCGACAGCTTAGATACACTTGACATACAGCTTACAGTTAAGAATAACAGTGTCTTCATTCCTGAAACCGGCGGAACAGGCAACAACAGACCGATTTACATTGAAATCGGCGCCGCTGTATTAGCGTTTACAATATTGGTAGGTGCTATCGGTTTAGGTATAAGAAAAAAGAAAAAAAACATCGGCAAAAAGGCTCAACAGTAAATCTGTTGGGCTTTTTCCATACAACGGACAAATTGTCCGCAAAAAATTTTTAAGGAGGGGTTTTCTTATGAGAAAATCAATTAGAAAATCATTCACAGGCAAACTGCTCGCAGTAGTAATGATGTTGACATTACTCTTTGCGGCGATCCCAACAGCAAGTGCGGCTACTGCACTTAAGACAAATCAAAAGGTAAATATCAGTGTGAAATGCACTAAACCGGGCTATACTTTTGAACTTTTCAGAGTTGCGGACCTCAAGAGCACAACAGCTACTCCGTTCAAAACAGAGTACACATCGCTTATTTCTTCTGTAAGTGCTGAAATTCTTGCAGGCGATTCAAAGGCTGCTCTTGACGCACTCGATAATGCTGATTTAAGCACAGCAGTATCACAGGGTACATTTACTTCATCGGCAACAAACACAACACAGAGCTTTTCAAGCCTTGCACAGGGTATTTATTATATCAAGTGTGTTAAGTACCCTGCCGGTGTTACAAGTATCACAAACTCTGTTCTTGCTCTCCCGTATTACAATAACGGTGAGTGGGTATATAGCTACGCTGAAATCAATCTTGCAAGCAAGGTAGCTGACAGCACACCGTCAACAGAAAAGTCAATTACCAACAGCACAAAGAACAATACTAACTATACAGATGTAAGCCTTGGCGACACTGTAAACTTTAAACTTAAGAATACAGTAGCAGGCTCAAATGACATTAAGCTCACAACATATGCTGTATATGATGATATGAGTGCAGGTCTTACACTTAACAAAAATTCATTCAAGGTTACACTTGTTGACGCTAAAGGTGCTAAAGTAGCCGACCTCACCAAAGGCACAGATTACAAGGTAAATGTAACAAGCGAGGGTGAGGGCAAAAACACAAAGTTTAATGTCGCTCTTACTTCCGAGTATCTTGCAAAGTCAGATTTTTATACAAGCAACGCAAAATTTGTTATTGTAACATATTCTACAACAGTCAACAAATACGCTGTAGTCGGTACAGCAGGCAACCCGAATGAAGATGTAAAACTTGAATACGGTAACGATTCAGGTGTTGACAGTGTTCCGGGCAATAAGGTATATGTTTACACTTATCGCATTGGCGTAAACAAGCTCGATGAAGCAGGCAATCCGCTTGCAGGCGCAACCTTTGAACTTTACAAGACAAAGGCTGACGCTGAATCACAGAAAAACGCTATTGCAACAGGTACATCAGACAGCAACGGCACAGTTAAGTTTATGAACTCCGCTAACGAAGAAATGAAAGTACAGAGCGGAACATATTACATTGTAGAAACTGTTGCTCCTGCCGGTTACAATGTTTACGGCAAGGTAATTGAAGTTGAAATCCCTGTTCAGTATAATTCGGTATTCACTAAAAACACTTGGGTAAAGAATGCACCGACAAACGGCGCAGTTGAAATTACCGTAACTGATACAATCGTATTCTTCCCTAAGACAGGCGGATATGTAGGCTTCATCAGAATGGCTGGTGTGGCTTGTGTAGGCATTTCTCTTGCATTGGTACTTGCATACCTCATCAAGAAGAAATCGGCTAAGACAGCTAAATAATTAAACTATAACAAAAGGGCTGCCGATTTATCGGTGGCCCTTGCTCACAAAAAATTATGAAAACTAAAATATTTTTTATATCCCTCTGCGTTCTTGCTGCGGTCGGAATAGGCTTTATAGTATATCCCAACATTGCCGATTACATCAACAGTAAAAGCAATGAAACAGTTATAAAAAACTACAGTGAAAGCACTCAAACAATGTCTGATGATGAAATCGACAACGAGCTTGCTAAGGCTCAAAATTTTAACGAATTGCTTGCAAAGAGTGCATTAAACGATGAAGAAAAAGACGAATACAATGCAGCAATGTCAGAGTATGAGAACATTCTCAACTATGACGATATAATGTGTACTATCGAAATTCCGAAGATAAATGTTGACTTACCGGTGTATCACGACAGCACCAACAGAGAAGAAAAACTCAAAAACGGCTGTGTACATTTGGCAAACACTTCCTTGCCCATTGGCGGTGCAAGCACACACGCTGTTATATCCGCTCACTCCGGTTATCCTGAACAGGTGTTCTTTGATGAGTTGGACAAACTGCAAATCGGAGATACCTTTAAAATAAATGTACTGAATAAAACACTCACATACAAGGTGTGTGAGATTAATATAGTTGACCCTGACGATTCAAGTAAACTTGAAATTGAGAACGGCAAAGACTATGTGACATTGGTCACTTGCTATCCGTACTCAATTAATACGCACAGATTGTGTGTGCGTGGCGAAAGGGTTGAAGATACGATTACTGATACTGCAACAGCTGATGAGGTGATTAGCAATGATAATCATAATGATTTAACGCTTGTGTTTATCATTTTAGGTATTAGCTTGTTAGTTGTTTTAATTATTTGTATTAAGAGAACAGTTTGTAAAAGGAGGTAAGAATGTGATTGAAAATATGATAGGTAAAAAAGTTTTCTTGACTGATGATTGTGGTGACGGAGAAATGCTAATGTGCAGTGATACCGTTACCGCAATTCTTATAGAAGAAAACAGTATGAGCGTAAGGTGCAAAACATCAGGCGATGAATTTTGGACTGTTGGTAAAAATGTTTTTTTCAGCGAAAGTGAAGCTAAACAAGCATTTGAGGAGTATATATGATTATTTACGGTGATATAACAAAGCTCGATGATATAGAAGCTATTGTGAATGCTTCTAACGGTATTGGCTATATGGGTGGAAGAGTGTGCGTTAAGGAATTACATAAAGGTGTAGCCGAAAGTATACAGTATGTTACAAAAGGAGCAGTTGAGAAACTTGCTAAAAAAGAATGTAAAGCTCATCATATATTCGGCTATGCTCCCGGAGAGGTATTTGTTACAGATGCTCCAAATATGGAATATAAAAAAATTATTCACGCTGTAACAATGCGATTTCCGGGTGGTAAAGCGAAATTTGAAACAATAGAAAAACTTATACCTAAAATAAAATTGACAGCCGAAAAATTAAATCTTCGCTCTGTAGCAGTGCCTTTGCTTGGTACAGGTACAGGAAAACTTAATCGCAAAGCGGTTAAAGAACTACTGATAAATAATCTTGTAAGCAGCAAAGTGATTTTTTATATTGTATTACCTTATTGATTTATGATGTATAATATTTTTTACTGACGATTAAGTTAGAGAAAAGAAAGAGGAACGGAAAATGAATAAGCTATTCAAGAAATTGCTGATTACAGCAACAGCAATATTGTCGGTCATCTGTTACAGCACCACCGCAGCCTTTGCTGCCGGCTTTGATGTGAATAACGATGATAGCGTTAGTGTAAACGATGTTACATATCTGCAAAATGCTTTATCTAATTTTGCAGAAGATACAAAACTTGATTTGAACAACGACGGCAGAATTGATGTAAACGATGTATCGTTTTTACAAATTGAAATCAGCAATCAGAGCGTAGAAAATAATACACAGATAAGTATATCAACAAAAGAATATTGCAAAAATGTCGGTGATACTTTTACGATTTCTGTTGATACAAATAATGATGTAAATGAGATCACCTTTACATCATCTGACAGTTCTGTTGCTAAAATTATTTCAACGGAAAAAAGTTTGGCAAAAGTAAAAGTGAATAAAGTTGGCAATGCAACTGTTACTATAAAACAATGTAATAAAATAATTACAACAAAAGTAAAAGTTGAAAAAGCAAAATGTATTGATGTTTCTGAATGGAACGGTGATATTAATTTTAGCAAAGTAAAAAACGCAGGCATAACTTGTGTTATTCTCCGAGCAGGCTATGGCAAAGACCCGAACCAAGAAGATAATAAATTCAATGAGTATTATAGACAGGCTAAAGCCGCAGGACTGAATGTAGGTGCGTATTGGTATAGTTACGCTACATCTGTCGATGCCGCAAAAGCGGAAGTAAGAAATTGTATGAAAACCATTAGGGGCAAAGAGTTTGACTTGCCTGTTTTTCTTGATGTTGAAGAATACAGACAGGCTGTTTTGCCACGCAGAACATTGACTGATATTATTTCAACCTTTTGTGACGGAGTAAAGGGTTATGGATTTGATGTTGGAATGTATAGTGCAAAATCAATGCTTGTTGACAGTGCTTATCCTGATGAGCTTGCAAGCAAATATTTAATTTGGATGGCAGCACCAAATAATTCGTACAATGAGCTTCCGCCATTTGTTGACATTCATCAGTACAGTTGGAAAGGCAAGGTTGATGGAATTTCCGAAAAGGTTGATATGAATTACATATACAATCTAAACTATTAATCAATATAAAGGAGAATAAGAAATGAGAACAACAACTAATGAAAAATTAAAAAAGGTGATTTCAGAAATTGAAAACACAAAAGCTGAAATTGAAAAATCAAAAGAGAAAATTAAAAAGCTCAACGCACAAAAAAAGAAGCTTGAGCTGCAAATTGAAAAAGAAAAGCACAACGAGCTGTGCTCGGTTTTGTCGGACTACGGAATTAAATCCGTAAATGATTTTCAGGACTTTTTGGAAAAGTATACATCGGAAGCAAGTGCTGACGAAAATGCAAATGGAGAAAATTGATTATAAATCAATTTTCGGATTGTACAGAAAAAGTTTCTTTTTCTGTTGGTGAGCGTATGCGATTTAGTTTTTACAAAAATAAAAACTATGGGGTTTCAGGGGTATACACCTGACCAGCGATTTGTGTGTACAAAATTCATTTTGTACACACAAAATCTGTGCTGGCGTAACATCATTTCGTGCCGAAAATGATGTTACAAAACCATCAGGAAAAGAAAAGAAAAATCGGGTGAAATTTGTGGTTTTGGGAGGTCAAAATGAAAAATAATGCAAAAAACTTTCGTATTGATATACGATTATCAGAAGCAGAAAAAGCAGAAATTGCATATCAGGCTGCACTCAACGATATGTCTATTTCTGAGTATGTGCTGAAATGCGTGCAAAGAAAACGAATAGTAGTGTGTGACAATTTCCCCGATTTGCTTTACCAGCTTTCTGCACTTGGCAACAACCTAAATCAGATTGCCGCCGTTGCTAATACGAATAAGTACATATCAGAAAAGCAGATTGAAGCTACAAAA
This sequence comes from Ruminococcus sp., assembly GCF_045129435.1. Classification (GTDB taxonomy): domain Bacteria; phylum Bacillota; class Clostridia; order Oscillospirales; family Acutalibacteraceae; genus Ruminococcoides. The sequence continues at coordinate 79,361 of NZ_JBGVJL010000197.1, forward strand.
AACATTTTAACTGAATGTTACGAAAAAATGTCGGAATTTGTTTCTTACATTTGTGAGCCAAACGAAAAAACAACAAATAAGCAATTAAGCGATGAGGTTGTAGAAGAAATTAATAATGCTCTCGCTGTCATTAACAGCAGAATAAATCAATATTCTGCAAAGAACGAAAAGAAGGAAATGTAATGGCAGTAGTAAAAACCATTAACAAGGATAAACACAAACAAACCTCAAACCGTATGTATTCAGATGCACAAGCCTTTGGTGCTTTGAATTATATAACACGAAAAGATAAAACAACACCCGAATTAACATATTATAATTTATCAAATTCAAATTTCACAAATTATGAAACGATAAAATTTTTTCAGCAAACGAGAAAAATGTATGACAAGGATAATAAAATTCTTGCTCATCATTTAGTACAATCATTCGATGTAAACGATAAACTTACACCTGAGCTTGCAAACAAAATAGGCAGAGAGTTAATTCATAAATGTTTCCCTGATATGCAGGTTGTAATGACTACTCACCTTGACGGTAAGTGTTTACATAATCACTTTATTATTAATTCAGTATCACCAATCGACGGACACAAATTTCTTGACAATATGAAAACCGTCAGAATGATTAGACGAGTTTCGGATGAGCTGTGCTACAAGTACGGTTTAAATGTAATTGAAAATCCGCAACAAACGTGCAGACTTGATGATGCTACGTTTCGCAAAGCCATTGAGGGAAAAAGTTGGAAATTTAATCTTGTCAATGATATTGATAAAGCACTTGAAGATTGCAAAACAAAAGAAGAGTTTATAAACTTCTTTGAAAGCAACGATTATGAAATTAAATATGGCAACGCACATATTGTGTTTCACAAAAACGGCGAAGCAAAATCGATAAGAGCCGACACACTTGCAAAACAATTCGGCAATAAATATTGCAAAGCCAATATTGATAAAGCATTAGGTTTGCAAATCGAAAAGAAGAAAAAGAAAACCTACAGAAAAGAAAATGCACAAAAAGTTTTAGAGGAAATGGAACAAGAAGCTAAAAGACAATGGGAGCGTTACGAAAAGCGTTACGCTGATAAAGTTAAAGTAACAAATCATAAGTATTTCGAAAACTTACGCTTTTTTAAAAATCCTTTTGTATTTACTCTGAAATTAATAAAGCACATATTTACAAATTCTAAAAAATCAGTTCACAAAAATGTAATCAAGCAAAATTTAAAATATACAGTCAGACAAACTACAGATTATACAAAGATGAAAAAAAGAATATCAAATGTACCGTATAATGAATTAACAGGTACACTTGGTAATACGGCACAAATTAAGTTATACAGCTTCCAGCTTGCTAAACTATTCAATGACGGGATACTGTGTTATGCAAATGTTGATATGACAACAGGTATTGCTATGGTTACGGTTAAAGAACACAATCTTAAAAGAATAGCAAATGTTCTCGGTCTTGAAAATGCTGACTCTATTATTTCACAAGCTGACACCATCAGAAACAAAAAAACATATGCAAGACTTAAAAAGTCAGGCAAAGAACTTGAGTATCTGATGGTAAACAAAAAGCAAATTGAAATTTTAAATTTAAAATGTGTTCAGTTTGCAAAATTTCAAAAATCAGAAGATAAGTTCAATATCGTTTTTCTCGAAAATGATAAAGACAGAATATTGAATTTACTATATCCGAATAAATCAACAGAGCCAACTGCACCAACATTTGTGCAGGTCAACGCTCAGATTAACAGAAGATTGAAAAAACAATCAGAAGAAACAGGAGAAAAACTTTGTTACAAGGTTATAAGCTCAAAGCAATATGACCTTATTAAGAACTCAGATATTGATTTTGCTGTGTTTAAAAAAGAAAACGGAACTTACAATCTTGTTTTTCTTGAGAGCGACAGCAACAATATAAATAATATATTATATCCCGGAAAGAAGGTAACCTTGCAATAATAGTTTTGCGAGCTAATTCAATTTGACATTTAAGAAAAGGAGGACTCTATATGCTACCAAACTTATATAAGTGCGATGGACTTTATTACTTAATCAAAAAAAGTTCAAGTTAGGCTTGACTTTTACGCTTTAAAGTAATAAAATGTTAGGAGAATAATGATGTCAATAGAATATGAAAACAAAGTAAAAAATTATCTTCGTATGCTTGAAAATGAAACAAGATATATTACAGCAACACCCGAAGATTGGCTCAAATTCTTGCATACATCTTGCAATAACTACAAACTTGATTTCAGAGAACTTGTTTTAGTCAATACAACTTTTCCAAATGCAACGGCATTGTTACAGCTTAAAGATTGGAATAGTAAATTTGGCAGGAGAGTAAAAAAGCAAGAAACCGGTATTCCCTCTTTGGATTTTACACAAGGCAAAAGAATAAGGGTGAAATACTATTTCGATATTTCGCAAACCGTTGAAACCGAAAATTCAAAGCCTGTGCCATTATGGAGATACAACAATAAACACGAAAGTAATGTGGTTAAAGCTCTGAACTCAAAATTTAATTTAAAATGTTCCAGTTTTGAAACTGCAATTTCAGGAGCTATCAACAAACTTACTTTAATAAGTCTTGACAGCAATTACAATTATTTGCAAAAAGTTTATAATAATACACCTTTGGTTAAATTCGGAGCTACTGCAAAAAAAATATACGGTGATATGATTGCAAAAAGTGCAATGGCTGTAGTGGTTTCTCGTTGCGGATATGATATTACAAAATTGTTTAATGCAAATGATTTTCAAGATGTAACTGTGTTTGATAGCTCAAAAACAACACTGGCTCTTGGCAGCGCAACATTAAATACCGCAAAAGAAATTTTAAATGTTATATCATATACCATTAACAAAGAAATTGAAAAGGAGAAAAGTTATGAGCGAAACAAGGAAAACAGTCAATGGAATAGATTATATTCTGGGCGAGGACGAGATTTGGTATCCGGACCTTCCACTTCCGGAGTTCGAGTTGAACAATTGGGGAGTAGCAAGGAGAGATTACTTGAAGAACAACGACGAGATGCTATTCGAAGAAATGATGATGACGGGAGAGATTCTTCAGCACCTCGAAACAGTTCAAACTCAGGCTCAGGAGAGGTACGAAACATTGATAGAGCAGAAGAGGAAAGCGTTGGGAGTAACAGAGGAACTCAAGGAGAAAGACTGGCTCAAGTGGGTTCAGTTAGCGAACAGCATTCAGGAGGAAGCTCGTCAGGAAGTTCTCGAAGAAATGATTTACATCTAAATGAAGAAAATTTAACAAGCAATACAGAAGCAGAGGTAATTGATAATTCCTCTGCTTTTTCTATTTCTCAGGAGCAAATCAATAAGATTATTACTGAGGGAAGTGGCGTTGTAAACGGAAAATATAGAATATACGAGCAATTTGCGAAAGACGAAACTTTAAAAGATAATGCTCAATTTTTGAAAAATGAGTATGGGATTGGCGGTAAGTCAAGTGCCGCAACTTATAACCATATTGGTGTCGATTGGGATGGAAAAGGGCTGTTATTAGCTAACAAAAACACCGAAAATAAAATATTACTCAAATGGGAAAAAGTCGCTAAGATTATATCCTATCTCATCAAAACCGACGGATACCTAAATTCAGCTGAAAAACAAGGTTACATTGACTATAAGAAAGCAAAAGAACTACCCGCAGAGAAACAAAAAGAAGCCGAAATCCCTGCTGAGGAGTTAGAACTTGCATATTCTGTAGGGAAAAAGTGTTACATCGGAGCTGATGAGTATAAGATTATCGGTATAACCGATAATGCTGTATCATTGTTTGACAGCCGTTATCCTTTGCTCAGTACAGATATGAGCAAAGAAGAGTTTGAAAAAAAGATTACAGAAAATAGGCAGTTTAATGAACATTTATTTGTTAAAAAATCGCTTGATAAAGATTTATTTTTCAATAATTTAGACAAAGAATCGTTTACATACATTTATTACAATCCTGATGCAGATTCAGGTGGTCAGTTTGTTATTACAGAAATACCTTACGAACAAGTTATTGAAGCATCAAAAAAATACTCTGATAACACATCTGAATTTTTTGACTATATTGTTTCAGTAGGAAGACAAACTGCAGTCGATGTTGACAGTGAATTCTTCCGTGATTCACTCGACAAATACAACAGTAACAGCCACTTCGCCGAAGGTCTGACTGATGATGTAAAAAATCAGCTTACAAATATTGCTTTTATTGCTTTGTCAGGCGATACCAATTTCAAGCAAAAGAATTATTATGACTCTTATTCAGAGATACAATCAGAAAATCCCGATGCGATAATACTGTTCCGTGTGGGTGACTTTTATGAGGTGTTAGGTGATAATGCTCAAGAAGCAGCCGAGGCACTTAATTTAACGCTTATGTCACGAACAATTAACGGAGAAAAGATACCAATGGTCGGATTTCCGTCCTCTTATCTTGAAGATAACGAAAACTTGCTTGTTGAAATCGGTTATAAAATATTGACCGTTGAGCCGGAGGATATAGCGGAAAGAGCAAACTTGCGTAACAAAGCACAGGAAGTTGCAAAGCGAAATAATTTGCCTTTTTCCGATAAATTCAGTATGGGTTTCGAAGATGATTTCGATACGGCAGTTTATGACGGAAGTATGTCAGCTGATGATTATGAAAAATTACAGCAAGCTGACATCGAACCAAAAGCCGACCGTCCGACAATCACTTGCGACTGGAGCGAACATCCTGCGTTTGAAGATGGCAAGACTTATTCGGTAGCAGATTTTGACAGAATTATGAAGTCTGCCGATGATGAATGGGTCAGACTCAGACAGTATGAGCAAGACACATATGGCAATGATATGGACGCAATATATCAAGCCTATGAAGACGGAGAAATTGACAGTGTTCATCAAGGCTATGCAAAGACAAAGTTTATTATCAATATGCCCGACGGAACTCGATACACAGAAAGACAAGACATTGGCGACGGTGACGGCGGTGTTATTGACTTTTTAAGGCAGTATGATAACTATAAAAATCTTGTGCCAATACTTGAACAGGAAAGAGATAACGAACCATCACTCTTAACTCCTGTTTATGGGGAAGAATTTGTAAAAGAAGTGGAAGAGCAATCGGACAATTTGTCCGCTCAGCAAAAGCGAGAAGATGTTATTTTTTCTTCTGATGGTAAAAACTATGTAATCACAGATGATAATTTTGCCGATGGCACAAAAAGTGAGCGTTATGCCAATAATATTAACGCAATAAAAACGCTTAAGGAAATTGAAAGCAGCAACAGACAGGCTACACCAGCAGAACAAGAAATACTTGCAAAGTATGTAGGTTGGGGAGGTCTTGACAGCTACTTCAAAGCTGAAAACAACGCACAACTAAAAGCTCTACTAAACGATGATGAGTATAAAGCTGCATTAGCAAGCACACTTACATCATTCTATACACCTCCTGCAGTTATCCGAGCAGTGTATAATGCACTTAATAACTTAGGATTTAAAACAGGCAATATCCTTGAGCCAAGCTGCGGTGTCGGCAACTTTATGGGGTTATGCCCGACCAATATGTCAGACAGCAAATTCTACGGAGTAGAGCTTGATGATATATCCGGCAGAATTGCAAGTAAGCTGTATCCGCAGGCTAATATTGCGGTGCAAGGCTTTGAAACAACCAATCTTCCCGATAATTTTTTTGACGCTGCAGTCGGTAATGTTCCGTTTGCTCAGCTTAAAGTGCTTGATAAAAAGTACGATAAATATAATTTTCTTATTCACGATTACTTTTTTGCAAAGACATTGGATAAGGTAAGACCGGGCGGCATAATTGCTTTTATTACTTCTAAGGGTACAATGGACAAAAAGTCCTCTAAAGTAAGAAAATACATAGCACAGAGAGCGGAACTTCTCGGAGCAATCAGACTTCCAAATGATACTTTTTCAAAGACCGCCGGAACGGAGGTTACTTCCGATATTCTGATACTGAAAAAGCGTGAGAGAATGATTGACATTGAGCCTGATTGGGTACATCTTGGCACAGATGATAACGGTATTACAATTAACAGCTACTTTGTCGAACACCCGGAAATGATACTCGGCGAAATGCAAGAAGTTTCAGGACCGTTCGGAGCAAAAGCAGAGTGCATTGCTTATGAAAATGCAAATCTTGAGGACTTGCTGAATGAAGCTGTATCTAATATTGACGGAGAGTATAAAGCACAGGCAATCGAAAAGCTCTTTGAAGATACGGAGGATGATGAGGACGCAGACTTAATTCCTGCTACTCCTGATGTTAAAAATTTCTCTTATACAGTTGTTGACGGTGATATATATTATCGCCAAAACAGCGTTATGGAGAAACAGAAGCCTAATAAAACCGCTGAAAAAAGAATAAAGGCTCTTGTTAAAGTAAGAGAGGCTCTTCGAGAAGTTCTTAATAATCAACTTGAGGATATGCCTGATGAGATTATTGCAAACTCTCAGCGAAAGCTCAATGTTATCTATGATAGGTTCGTCAATGAGTATGGTTATATTAATTCAAAAGCAAATATGAAGGCTTTCGAAAAAGATAACTCAATCAATTTGCTTGCATCACTTGAAAAATTTGACAGTGAAAAGAATTATAAAGGCAAATCGGATATTTTCAGCAAGCGAACAATCAAGCCGCATAAGGCTGTTGATAAGGTTGATACAGCATCTGACGCACTTGCGGTATCCATTTCAGAAAAAGCAAAGATTGACTTGGAATATATGAGCAAGCTATATGGCAAATCTGTTGATGATATTATTGATGAGCTTGAGGGAGTAATATTTAATGTACCCGGAACGGATATTTATCAAACTGCTGATGAGTATCTGTCAGGCAATGTAAGAGAAAAACTCAGAACAGCTTTATCATATAGTTACGATAAGCCGGAGCAATATGACTGCAATATAACCGCACTTAAAGCTGTTCAGCCTGTTGACTTAACTGCAACTGAGATTGATGTTCGCTTAGGTGCAACTTGGTTGCCCGTTGATGTGGTAAGGGACTTTATGTATGAAACTTTTGGAACTTCTCAATACATAAGGAACTCGATAGATGTTTCGTATTCTGAATATAATTCCGAGTGGAGAATATCACATAAGAGCTTCGATAAATCTGTAAATGCAGTCAGCACATATGGTACTAAGAGAATCAATGCTTACAAAATACTTGAAGATACACTCAATTTAAGAGATGTAAAAATATTTGATAATGTTTTTGAGGACGGCAAGGAAAAAAGAATACTGAACAAGGAGGAAACAGCCATTGCTCAGAGTAAGCAGGAGCTTATAAAGAGTCGCTTTGCAAGTTGGATTTTTTCAGACAGAGATAGACGAGAAAGACTTTGCCGTCTTTACAACGAAAAATTTAACTCTGTTCGTCCTCGTGAGTATGACGGCAGTCACCTCATTTTTGATGGAATGAACAGTGAAATACAGTTAAGAGAACATCAGAGAAACGCAGTAGCTCACGCAATATACGGCGGAAATACCTTGCTCGCACATACCGTCGGAGCCGGAAAGACCTTTGAAATGGTCGCTATCGCAATGGAAAGTAAGCGTTTAGGTTTATGCAATAAGTCGCTGTTTGTTGTACCAAATCATATTACGGAGCAAATGGGTATTGAATTTATGCAGCTCTATCCTGCCGCTAATATCTTGGTTGCGACAAAGAAAGACTTTGAAACAGCGAACAGAAAAAAATTTTGCAGCCGTATAGCAACGGGAGATTACGATGCAGTAATCATAGGTCATTCGCAATTTGAAAAGATACCGATGAGCATTGAAAGACAGCGTCAGATTATCGAAATGCAGATTGATGATGTTATTGAAAGCATTGCGTTTGCACAAGACAACAACGCTGAAAACTTTACAATAAAACAGCTCGAAAAAACAAAAAAGAATTTGGAAAACAAATTACAAAAGCTCAACGACCAATCAAGGAAAGATGATGTTGTTACCTTTGAGGAGCTTGGTGTAGACAGATTGTTCGTTGACGAAGCACACTATTACAAAAACTTGTTCCTTTACACTAAAATGCGAAATGTAGCAGGTGTAGGTCAGACCGAAGCACAGAAGTCAAGCGACCTCTTTATGAAGTGCCGTTATCTTGATGAGATTACAGACGGCAAGGGTGTTGTATTTGCAACAGGTACACCTATAAGCAATTCAATGACAGAGTTATACACAATGCAGAGGTATTTGCAGTACAACAAGCTACTTGAGTTGAAACTTAATAATTTTGATGCTTGGGCTTCTACCTTTGGCGAAACAGTAACAGCACTCGAACTCTCCCCGGAAGGTAATGGGTACAGAGCAAAGACAAGATTTGCTAAATTCTTTAATTTGCCGGAGTTGATGAGTACATTTAGGGAAATTGCTGACATTAAAACCGCTGATGTTTTAGATTTAGATGTTCCTGAAGTAGAACGACATAATGTTCTTACCAAACCATCAGAGCAACAAAAAGATATTCTCGCCGGACTTGCAGAAAGAGCGGAAAATGTTCGTGGTGGTGCTGTTGACCCTTCGAAAGATAATATGCTCAAGATTACTAATGACGGCAGAAAACTTGCACTTGACCAGCGACTTATCAATCCTATGCTGCCTGATTTTGAGGGAAGTAAATTGAACGCTTGTGCGGATAATATTTTTTCTCTGTGGGATAAAACAAAAGAAGATAGACTTGCACAGATGGTTTTCTGTGACATATCTACTCCCAACGGTGCGGGAAAATTTAATGTATATGATGATTTAAAAGAAAAACTCATAGCAAAAGGTATTCCCGAAAACGAAATTGCATTTATTCACGATGCTAAGACTAATCAGCAGAAGCAGGATATTTTCAGTCAAGTAAGAAGTGGCAAAATAAGAGTTATTATCGGCTCTACCAGTAAAATGGGAGCGGGTACTAACTGTCAGGATAAACTTATAGCCTTACATCACCTTGATTGCCCTTGGCGTCCTGCGGATTTACAGCAGCGTGAAGGCAGAATTATAAGACAGGGCAATAAAAATTCTTTGGTACATATCTATAGCTATGTAACTGAAAATACTTTTGATGCGTATTTGTATCAGCTTGTTGAAAACAAGCAAAAGTTTATAAGTCAGATAATGACGAGTAAATCACCTGTTCGTTCTGCAGAAGATGTTGATGAGCAGGCTCTCTCCTACTCTGAAATCAAGGCTCTTGCAAGTGGTAATCCGCTGATTAAAGAGAAGATGGATTTAGATGTTCAGGTGTCAAAGCTAAAAATATTAAAGGCTAATTTCTTATCTGTAAAGTATGAGCTTGAAGACCAAATTGCAAGCACTTTTCCGCAGAAAATCAGCAGTGCAAAATATAATGTTGAAAAAATCAAAAGTGATATTGAGCTTGCAAAAAGTCATATCAATGACGATTTTGCACTTAAAATTAAAGGCATTACTTATAATGACAAAAAAGAAGCAGGACAACAACTGCTTCTTGCTTGTGATAAAAGCATTGGCTCTGATAAAGTCAGAATTGGTGAATATAAAGGCTTTATTCTCGACCTAAGATTTGACTCTTACCATAGTAATAAATATATTTTAACGCTTAATGGCTCTGCTCATTATGATGTTGAATTAGGTCAGGATATTTTCGGCAATTTGACGAGAATTGATAATGTACTTAAGTCCTTGCCCAGTGAGCTTGAAAAAGCAAAAAATGAACTTTCAAAGGTTGAGAGCGACTGTGATTCAGCAAAAGAAGCTGTCAATACCACTTTTGACAAAGAAGAAGAGCTTAATACGAAACTTGCTCGACTTAAAGAACTTAACGCTATTCTTGAAATGGACAATTCGTCCAATAAAGCAAATAAGAAACAAGATATAGTAGAGAGTAGTGATGATGAGTATCACTATGCCAAGGTCAACGAAAAGCAAAAAGACATTCTTTTTTCTGAGGGTTACAAAGATTTTGCACCCTCGGATGACGGAGGAAAATTTATCGTCAAATATCCTGCTGCTGACAAAGTCAAAGTGCAACAGTTACTCAACAATAATGCTATTAAATTATAATGAAAGGTCGGTAAATATGAATACAATAGTAAAAAATGAGGTAATGTTACCGGAGTTTGTAAGTCAGCTTATCAGAATTGCTAAATCTGAGGGTATGAACAATGACAGTAACGACATAGAGAAGTTTGGCAAATATGTTGCAGAACTTCAGACTCAAATTATTGCTTTAGAAAAGCAAATTGAAGCTATGAATAAAAGTCTTGAAAACCTGCAAGACGAAAAGATTAAAGATGCTCAGGAAACAATGATTAATGAGAGCAAAAATAAAGTTTCAAATTTAAAATTATATGGAAAAAAATGCAGCAGCACATTGAAATCACTTCTTATGACATTCAGATTGAAAGGTAGTAATGCCTTCAAAACAGCTTTGAAGGCAACAAAATTTGATTTGCTTGTAAAAGAAGGTGCAAAACTCTATCATTCAGCTTCGGAAACATTCAAAACAAGTGCGGAACGAACTAAGTTGCTTTCTAAAGAATTGGGCGGAGTAAGACATTCCGCCGCAAATGTGGTAGCAGTGCTTGCCGGCAAAGATATAACCGAAGCTCCAAAGCACCTTGATAATGATAAAGGCTTGCTTCATCTCATTGAAAAAGGTTTTACAGGATTATCGCAGAAATGTGATAAACTTGGCTCTCGTGCGGACAATTTGTCTGATGAAATCGGTTACAGGTATATGAAAATTTCAGCAGAACAAAAGGATATTCTTTCTTCTGAGGGATACAAAGAGTTTTCGCAGTCTGATGATGGAAATTATATTATTAAGTATCCAGCAGAAGAAAAAAACAATATTATTAAAATTGTAAATAATCAGAATAATACAATGAAAAATGTGAGGTAATTGATATGACAAACAAAAAAGTAATTTATCAGGATATACCGATTGAAAATGCTCGTAAATCTGTTGGAACAATTGAAAACCTCCGCAACCGAGATACTGACGGTGACGGAAGATGCGATTTTGTTGATAATAATTACAATAAACCTTCTGATGTTTACTTGAAACTTAGCGAAGAAGAGTATCAACGCTTGTTGCAAACAAAGCGTGACGAATATATCAGCAATACACGCAAGTCCGGTGATCACTACATAGTTAAATGTAGTGAAGCTAACAAAGATGAAGTCGTAAGGTTAATCAGAACTGTAAAACATTCAATGCCAATGACATAAGAGGTGAACATAATGAGTGATAACTTTACCGTTCAGCCACCGAATACGCTGTCGCAAGTTATAATAACTCCTCTTCAGCAACCACGAAGAGGAACGGTTGCTCTTGCTAATGTGACTGTTGATGATACTATCACTATTAACAGCATTGCTCTCAAAGAAAGCAAATATGGTGGTCTGTATGTAAAAATGCCTGCAAAGCTAACTACAGACGGTACATACATTGACGTTGCACATCCGTTTAACAGCAAGGTCAGGCAGACGCTTAATGATAAGCTGATTGATATGTACGAAACAGGTCAATTTACTTATATTGACAATGCTACAAGCAACAAGAAATATTCACCGCAAGTAAGAATTGTAAATTGCTCTAAATATAGTGAGGGAAATACCTTTCTTGCTCGTGCGGATTTAGTAGTATCTTCTTTTGTGGTGCATAATGTAAAACTTAGGCATACAGACAATGGTAATTTAACAATCAGTATGCCGGCTTACTTATCTACTACCGGTGAATACCGCTCAATTGTAGTGCCAAAGAGCAAAAATTCTTATCAGTTGCTTAATAAGGCATACATCAATGAGTACAACACTGAGTATATGTACAAAAGAGCAACTGATGATAATATTAAGCGGTTAAAAAAAGCCGGTGTAGAGTTTCAGCTTGCAAAGTCAGCAACTGACAATCTCATTAAATTTAAAGCTACTGATGCCAATAAGGTAATGTCAGTTATAAATCAGGCAACAGTTTCAGCACCAAAAATCATAGGATAAATTTTTAAAGAGGGAGTATTGATTGCTCCCTCTTTTGTTGTTTAAGGAGATGGTCATATTGTCACAACCAAGTCAAAATATCTTGCGTAATCGTAAGAAAAGCAAAAAACCTATGATTATTATGCTAAGCATTATGTTTGTTATCTTTTTTCTGTTGGTGTCATTAGGTATTTATTCGGTTCTTAATTACGCTTATACGAATCATATCACTGTTCAAGATATGAAGGCTTTTCAGTTGCTGACAGCTATCAGCAATATGTTTTCATTTGATTTCTCTTTGCCGTTTGGAATTGAGATAATTAAGCAAATTTTAAAGATACATCTTTCGCTATGGTGGGTCTATCTTATAGCTGCTGCATTAATATGGGTAATGCTTTTATCAGCAGACAGAAATGATTTCAAGGGAATGGAACACGGTTCTGCCAAATGGGCTGATGATGAGATGATAGAAGAATTTTCAAATCCTGAAAAAGCAATTCCTGTTGCAAAAGATTTTTATGTGCCAATCGACGGTTCAAAAACTGCCAATCTCAATGAGCTTATGATTGGTGGTTCAGGTGCAGGTAAGACGTTCAGAGGTATTAAGCCGCATATAATGCAAATACTCGGTAGCTATGTAGTTACCGACCCAAAGGGCGAGTTGTATCGTGACTTATCCCGTATGCTTATTGCAAATGGCTACAAGGTCAGAGTGCTAAATCTCAAAGACTTGCATTACAGTAATTCTTACAATCCTTTTGTGTATCTTAAATCAGAACAAGATGTTTTTTCATTGTCTGACCTGTTTATGAAAAATACAAAAGGTGAGGGCGAAAAAGATGATTTCTGGAGCGGTGACGCTCAAAAAATTCTTTCAATGCTTATGCTTTACCTTTTTAAAGACGATACAGAAATAAAATCGTTCGGCAGAGTTGTTCGTTTAGTAAATAGTGTAGCGTATTCCAATAATCAGATTGATATGTCTTGTGAACTTGCAAGATGTATGAACAAGCACGCTGCTAAAAATCCGAATGACTTTGGCACAATCAGTTGGACAGGCTTTCAAGGCTTGCCACAGGAAACAATGGCTTCGGTTCTTGAAGTATTATCTAACAGACTCACGCTGTTTGCTACTACCGATTTGGACGCAATCACATCAACTGATGAGATGGACTTTGATATGGTTGGTGTCGAAAAAACTGTAATATTTCTTATTTTACCCGCAGCAAGAAACACATACAAGGCAATCTCAAATATCTTCTATACTCAGCTGTTTGAGCGACTTATGTATATAGCTGATACGAAGTACAACGGCTGTTTACCATTGCTTGTAAGCTGTGAAATGGACGAGTTTGCGAACATAGGTGAAGTACCTTCCTTCAATGAAATTCTTTCTGTTGTAAGAAGCTACAACATAAGAATATGTATTGTGTTGCAAGGTCTTGCACAGCTTAAGGCTATCTACGAAAAAACATACGAAGCTATCATCGGTAACTGTGATATTTTCACTTTGCTTGGCTCAAAGGATAAGGATACACTCGAATATGTATCCGCTAAGCTCGATAAAATTACTGTTCGTGGTGATAGCAGAAGTTTTAACAGAGGAATGTCAAATGGTGGAGGTGGTCAGGATACCGAAGCGTATATTGAAAGACCTCTGCTCTATCCTAACGAAATCAAAAAGGCAATTAAGCCTAAAGGCAAGACTCGAAAATATGGCGGAAGCTGCATAGTTTTCGTTGGATATGAAGACCCTGTTTATTTGCCAAAATTCGATACTCCCTCTCACCCACGCTTTGCCGAGTGTGGCTCGAAATACCAAGAGTATGTGCATAATTGTACAGATGTTTCTGTTGTGTATATGCCGATATGGAAGCGACGATTAATTGAATATCATAAAATGTATGATAAGCATAATACACAATCTAAAGAAGAAATAAAAGCATATGAAGAAGAAGTCGAAATACAGAAAGAGCAGGAGCAAGCAGAGCTTGAAGCTGAATTTGAACGTAATAATGTTCAGATTGAACTTCCTGCGAATGAAGAACCGTCAGAAGAAGAATATGAGGAATACTGCGAAAGTGTTGACAACGGAGAGTTACCTCCTGTGCAGGATTTTTCAGATGAGCCTTATGAGGACGATTTTATGTTTGACATAAGTCCTGTAGTTGAAAAAATAAAGGAGATGCAACAAGTAAATGAATAGTGTTGAAGATACTGCTCAGACAATGTTTGCTACACAAACTGTTAAAGGCATAGTGCAACAAGCAACATCAATCATTATTAATAAAACGATTTACGGCAACAACGGAAAAAATCATAATGTTGTAACCGAAACAGCACAACAATCCGTGCAACAGAAAAGCAATAATGTAAATGAATTGTCAAGCAATATTAAGCTAACAGGGCAATTCACTGATATTGCTTATGCTGACACAGACAAAATCACTGAAAAAGCTATATCTGAACTGTGTAAGGATGACGAAAAGCTCTTAAATAATGTAATGGATACATACAACAACGCTGTTAAAGACGGCTTGCTCAAGCGTGAGTGGTCGAAAGCCGAGAGTGATGTAATCTATACTCTTACCGACAAAGGCAAAGAGCTGGTCAATTCAGAGAATTTTAAAAAGCAGCTCGAAAAAAACATCAAGAATACATTGTACAACGAAAACTTTAAAAATACAGCCGTGGTAGAATTTACCGGAACTAAAGATGATGTAAATGTATTTAGGTATGTAGATACACTCAATATCAAATCCTTTGATAATAACCCCGTTATGAAAAAAATGTTTGATATGCTTAAAAAGTATGAGTTTATTAGCGTAGATGAGAACGGCAATGCAAAGCCGACTGATAAACTTAATACCTATTTTGCCCAGCAGGACAGAAAAGGTATTAAGACAAATCTCAAAATTACAAAAGTTACACCTGATAATATGCAGCAAGCGGCAGATAAAATACAAAAAGCGAAACAAGCAGCACAAGCAACAAAAAAGAATGCCGAAGTAGCTACTAAGGCTGCTAAAACAACGGTAAATGCGGCTGCTAAGACGGGAGCGGCAACAGCTACAGCCGGGGTTTCTATTGCTGTTGACATTAGTAAAAAAGGTTTTGAGTTACTAAAAAAATCAAGCAACAGTTTTAGTACACAAAATCACATAAATAAGTCATAAAGGAGAGTTTTAATGCTCTCTTTTTTATTTTATAAAAGCGGACAATTTGTCCGCTTAATTTTTTAGAAAGGGGTTTTCAAAAATGAAAATCAATGTTAAGAAAGTAAAGAAAAATCTTATCAAAGCATATGCGACTGTAGCTGTTGCTGCTAACACAATTGCACTTAACGCTACAGCTTTTGCTGCTGAAGGAGGTGGTAGTAGTGCTCCGGAAGGTGTTGACACAAGCAATTATGATGCCCTGCTCAACATCATATTCTGGGCAGCAGGCATTCTTATTATTGCTTGCTCTTGTATTCCTGGATTCAAGGCGATGGCTGAAGGTCAGGCTAATGAGGATAAGCGTGGATTTAACTCAGGTCTTACTGCCGTAATTACAGGTGCTGTTTGCGGTGCTGCTTGCGTTGCGGTAAGATACATATTTTTATAATTCGCAAAACAAAAATTGTGGGCTGTATATTTATGTCAGCCCACAATGGAGGTGGTTTTTTGAAACAACTTAATAAAAAAACAAACCGTAAAATAATCGGCATTGTTTTTATTGTTATTACATTATTATCAATATCTTCCGTTTCGGCTTTTGCGGTATCAACTTCCTGGGGACTTGTTCTTGATAGAGTTGATACAAGCTATTTTCATTCGTTTGTAGATAAAAGTGATTGGTCCGAAGTCAGAAAAAGATGTTATAACAATGCTTATGATTTATCGTCTAAGTTCAATGGTTATTTGGTAAATACCAATCCCGAACAGAATATTGTTAATCAACTTAATTATATTCGTGCGAACGGTGACCAAGTATTAGCAGCGAACTATGGCTCGGAATGGAATAATTTATATTCAGAAATAAGCAATTTAATAAATGATGTGGCTCAAATTTGTGGTGGAAGTAGTAATATTCCTGTTGTAAATGGTAAAGAAGTTACAACTGAAGTATATCAAAATATGATTAGTAACATCACGGATAAATACAATGAACTTTATCAATTAACTACTAAAATTTATTCATCTTATACATCAGCAAAATTTACTGCTTCCGATACTGTTGAAATTCTTGGAAAAAACGGATATGAGATATTTACAACTTTGTGGAATGAACTCGGTGTGCTGATTAAAGCAATCGGTACAGGTTCTACATCTACATCATATTTATTCGGTGTTTCCTGGACTTCAGATAATATTAAAGATATAGCTAATACGGTAAGTCCTATTATTAAGGCTTTTGCTTATGGGTTAGCGGCGGTGTTGTTTGGCATAAATGTTTCCCGTTCAGCTTTGCAGTTTGAACTAATGGAAACAAAAGGTCTTTTTAAAATATTTGCAAGAGTCTTGCTTATTAAAGTGTGGATTGATGTATCAATTAACATTTGTATATATGTTTTAGCTATAGTTAATAGCTTAACTGCTCAAGTTATAAATACATTTACATACAGTCAGACTATTTTTGATGCATATAATGCGAGCAGCAATCAATCTGTGGTCGATAACGATGCTTTTGGAGGAATAGGAGCTATTATTAATCTTATTACTTCTTTTTCACACAGTTTGCCTGAACTAATACTTGAAGGTGTTGTTATATTCTGCATACTTAGCGTTGTTATTAAACTTATTGCGAGAGGATTTGAAATAACAGCATTAGTTACTATTTCTCCATTATTCTTTTCTACTTTAATTGGAGAAGAAACAAGACCCTATTTTAAAAAATTTATGGCAGCGTTTTTATCTACTTGTTGTTATTTGCTTTTTGTAGCAGCAGTATATGCTGTCGGCACTGTATGGATAAGTGATAGCCTTACATCTGCTTCAACTGCACAGGGCGTATTATCTTGGTTCGGTAAAAATTTTTCAACAGCTTTAATTCTTATAGCTTGTTGTCATATTGTTAGAAAGCCACCAAAAGTTTTGACAGAATTAGTATCAGTGTAGTGGGAGGTTAATATGAGAAAAGTACAAATGACAAAACAGCAGACTGTCAGACCAAATGAAAAGATGTTTGGTTTGACAGTTAAGCAAATTATAGGAATAGCAATAGGCGGTGTGATAGTAACAGCTACACTTGTTATACTGTTATTCGTTCTAAAATTACCAACTGAATTGGTTATGACACTTGTGTTCTTAGAGGTAGTTGCTACTGCTCTTGTAAGTATAGTCAGAGTGAATGGTATGAGCCTTGTCAAACATTTTATTGTGTGTATGAAAGGTCCGATTAACAGACCTTACCAAAGCAAAGGAGCTAAATACTATGAAGAAAACGACGAGTAAAATATATGTTGAACAGGAAAAAGAAAACCCGCAGAGAAAAAAATCACAGTCTAAAAAAGTAAAGAAAACCGCTCAGGATACTATTCCTTTTGACGAGATTTATGATAATGGCATTTTTCGTATAGGTGATACCTATTCCCTGATTTTTTATATTCCAAACATTGATTATAAGGTGTTTAAAGATAATGAGCGTAACGGCATATACAAAAGGTATCAAAAACTTCTTAACTGTTTGCCGTCTGAGGTTAAATATCAAGAATTTATTGTTAATACAGACATTGACATTAATAATTATGTAGATGCTTTAGTTCCGCAATACAATGGTGTTTGTACTCAAGAAATATATGATAGCTTTGTTGAGAAGCAGAAAGCTATCATCGCAGAAGCCGAGAACAGCTCTTGTGAACAGCAAATATATGGTGCTCTTTCATTTAAGCCTGTTGTGAAAATGGATAGTATCAATGTGCTTTTTAAGCATTATAATGAAATTGCAGCTCAGTTTGCTGAGATTAATATCAAGACTGAACTTCTCCCACCTGAGAAAAGTTTTGAAATCATTCATCGCATTTACCACTTTTCTAATCCTGAACAGTTTTTACTCCCTACATCTTTTTTCAATGTAGATGTAAATCTTAAAGATTATCTTGCACCGTCATCATTTAAGTTTGCTTCCAAATACAATGAAGTCGGCTTAGATTATTCTTGTGTGATGTTCGCAAAAAGGTTTTCAAGAACTTGTGATGATGAGTTTGTTATGGACTTGCTTGACAATTCTTCTAAAATCATTGTCAGTAAGCATTTTTCAAGACTTGAAAAGGACACGAGTCTTGATATTCTCAAGGAACAGATGAATGACCTACAGGGTAGAATTGACCGTAGACTTGAGATAAATTATAAGCGTAGTGGTGCAAGTGGTGGTAGTAGTTTCATTCCTTGGTCTTTGCAGAGGAGAAAAAAAGAGCTTGAAGCTCTTGAGGAAAAATTATCATCTACAGACTGTGATTTGTTTGAATTTGCTATGTATATCTATGTTGCAGCTAACAGCCTTAAAGAACTCAATGACCTAAGAGATTATATTAAGCAAACAGCTCGCAGACATCAGGTTACACTTGATATACTGACAGGCTCTGCAATTCAAGAAAAAGGTTTGCAGTGTATATTGCCGTTTGCTCAGCCAGCTTTGTCCGATGATAAAACTTTGCTGGGGCAGCCGTTTTACTTCACTACTGATGAGGTAGCGAATCTCATTCCTTTTACTTATCAAAACAATATTATCCAGTCGGGAATATGCTACGGCATTAATCAGATTACGCATATGCCGATTATTATAGACAGAAGTGAGGGACTTAACGCTAACGGCTTTGTTGTCGGCACTTCGGGTGCAGGTAAATCAATGGCAGGCAAGTTGGAGTTTCTGAACGGAGCATTGAAGTATCCTGATGATGTATTTATTTTTCTTGACCCTGAGAGGGAATATATGGCAGCAATGACTAAGAATAATGCTTTTGACGCACAGGTGATTACTGTTTCGCCAAACACAAATACGCATATAAACTTATTTGATACTGATATAACATATACAGACGAGGGTCAATCTGCTGTTGCTCTAAAGACAGACTTTATAATGACATTTTGCGAATGTGTAAAAGGCTCTGGGCTTACTGCAAACGAAAAAACTGTACTTGACAGATGTGTAAACTTAGTGTATCAAGAATTCTTGGCTAATGATGGTGACAAAAAATATTTGCCTACGCTCGTAGATTTCTACAACATTTTGCTTGCCCAGCCCGAAAATGAAGCAAAGGATATGGCACTTAAACTTGAACTGTATGTTAAAGGTAACTTCAGCACATTTGCTCACCATACCAATGTTGACCTTAACAAGAGGATTATTATCTATGATGTACAAGAAATGGGCAAACAGCTCTCTGACATTGGCTCTCTTGTAATTCTTGAAAGTATTTGGCAAAAGGTTATTGAAAACCGAAAACGAGGTATTCGTACTTGGTTTACTACGGATGAGTTTTCTATGTTCTTCCGAGATACAAACGGTGTGTTTAGAACAGGCGATTTCTTCGAAAACGTGTATAAAAGAATTCGTAAGTATGGAGGTGTAGCGTCAGGCTACACACAAAATATGTCAGAAGTTATGGAAAGCCCGCAGGCAACAAAAATGCTACAAAACAGCAATTTTTGTATTATGCTGGCTCAGAATGAAACAGACTTAGATAAGATTAAGAGTATGTTCAAATTATCAGAAAAGCAGGCGGCTTATCTTGATATTGATGAGCCCGGCAAAGGTCTGATTAAGAATGGTAAGCAGATAATCCCATTTGATAATCAGATTAATAAAAATTCAGCTGTGTACAAGTTGTTCTCGACCAAAATGGCTGACCAAAAGAAAGAGTGATGATACAATGAATGTATTAATTGTAGCCGACAGGGTCAACGGCAAAGCATATACAGATATTATTAATAAGCTGAAAAATACTAAAACCATAGGTGTAATTAATACAGTATCTCAAACATTAGTTACAGAAATTGGAACTCGCTATACACCTAATGCAATAATTATTGATACGGCAGTAGATTATAATAATCTTTTGCCGCAGATAACCGAACAGATAGGCAATACATACAACTACATCAAAATAGTAGTATTGGCAGAAGCAGACGAGAGCAGAATATTCCCGTCTGCTTCTGTAATTAAAGGTGCAATATCAAGTGCTAAGCTCGCTCAGATACTTGAATCAACAGGGGATAATGTTGTGACCGGCATTGACAATGAGAGCAAAGAAGTTTCAAAGCCTGTAGAAAAAGCACCTAAGAAAACACCGACTCGAAAGCCGAAAAAAATCAAGAACAAGAAAAAGAGGAAAGACTTTAAATTTAATCCGCTACTGTTAATTCCTTTTGTAGCTGTTGTGGTATTGATTGTTGTTGCACTGTGTGTCAAATCCTGTAATAAAGCAACGGATAAACCATCAGCAGAAACAACATCAAGTATTACAGAAGTTGTTACTACTACAGCTAATCAAACTCAACCTGTATCAATCCAAAGTGTAACCATTCCTGCACAGGCAACAGTGTCCGTTGCAACTGTTGCAGCCGACAATACTCAACCTGCAACTGCTGCCATTGCTACCGTAAGCAATAGCCATCAGGACGACACAAAAGAAGAAAGTCGTTTCAAGAGCGAGAGTAGAAATAATAATAATCAAAGCAACAACAATCACAACTCAAATGATAATCAGAATAACAACGGTGGAAATAACTCAGGTTCTCATAGTTATGTTACAGTAAGCAAGCCCGAATATAATTACTCAAGCAATCAGAGTAAGGATATAGAGGTAAGTGGTATATCACTTAATTATCTTTCAAAAACTTTAACAGCGGGTGAAAGTATAAACTTATCTGCTAATATAACTCCCTCAAATGCAACAAATAAGTCAGTCAGCTGGAGCACATCAAATTCTAATGTAGCTACAGTAAATGACGGCTATGTAGTTTCCCATTCTGCGGGTACAGCTTATATAACTGCAACTGCCGGTAATCATTCTGCAACTTGCACTGTTGTAGTCAAAGAAAAGGAAACTCAAGACAGTGTATACATAACACCGGCTGAAAAGTATTGTAATATTAATGAGGTGATCACCTTTACTCTTATTAATGCAAATAACTGTTCATTCAATATTAGCAACCCAAGTGCAGTTCAAATAATAGGCGGAGGAACAAATAGAATACAAATTAAAGCAAAATCAAGAACAACGGTTACTATTACGGCAACCAATAACAGCACAGGCAGAGAATATACAGCAAAATTAATTATCGAATAAGGAGATATAAATTCTATGGTAATTTGCTATACAACCAAGGAAAACATTAATCATTACACAACCGATTTTGATAACATTGACAGATTCACCGAGGAGCACCCATATGCGACGATATGGTATGCGTTCAACGAAAAAGATGATGTTTCTTCATCTAATGTTGAAAGAGAAAAGTGTCCTATTTGTGGCAATGCCATAATAAAAGGGCAGAATAATTACTACTGCTCACAGTATAAAAATGGATGTCAATTCTCTTTGCCATTCTTGATTTGTGGTAAAAAATTGACTGCAACTCAACTTATTATGTTGCTCAGGCAACACAGAACAAAAACTATAAGCGGATTTAAAAGTAAGACCGGTAAACCTTTCAGTGCAGTTCTGCGTTATGATACCAAAACAGCAAAGTTGCATTTTGAATTTCCTAATGCGAAGTAAGTCAAAAAGTCTGTTGAAAAAACAACAGGCTTTTTTAATTGCTCTGATATAGAACAACTAAAAAAGCCTATTGTATTAATGGAACGAGGTGAATTTATGAACAGAAATCTTTTTAAAATGCCTAACGATATTTTTGGAGGTAAGCTCTCTGCCGGAGAAATCAAAGTCCTTGCAGCTCTCTATTCGCTACGCTCTAAATCGATATACAGAGGTCAGAAGTATGTCAAGGTAAATCAAGCCACAATTGCCCGTATTTGCGGCTTTTCTTCTGCACGAACAGTTTCATCGGCTATTGCCAAACTTTCCTTATACGGCTATATTCGAGCTATTAGACGCTATTATGCCGATTACCATAAGCTGGACGCATATGTATATACCCTGCCGGTTATGAGAAAAAACTATTTCTTTGTTGACCGTAAAATATTTAAGCATAAACTTACATCAGCTCAGTTTAGAATGTATTTATTCTTCTGCAAGGCTGCGAATCCATCTAATAAGCGTTGTTGGAACAGCTTTAATGATATTGCCAACGCTTTAGGAATTAAGCGTACAGTTGTAGTTAAGACTGTAAAGGAGCTTATTTCAATGAAACTCATAAGGAAGTATAGAATTAAAAAAAGTGACGGCAGCTTTTCTGATAATCATTACAAGGTTATTCCTTTGAAATATACCTATAAATTTAGGAGAAAAAGGAAAAGACCTTGCCGCTCACTACTTCGACAAGGTCTAAATATATGCTATAAATTAGCATATGCATCTTCACTTACAAGTGTAAAACAAACGGTTGCATTTGTCAAGAGGAAAAGTAGGAAAAATTTATTTTTTGTAACAAGGGGTAGTCCATTTTTTTGCAGTACATATGATAGTACCCACTTTTATACCAACAGAAAAAAGAATAGAATTAGATTATACTTAAAGTATAGATGTAATTTAACCTTATATCACTTAAAAAATCCGTTCAAATGCAATGACTCGCACAGCAAGCGCAAAAAATGAACTTGTATTGCGTTTTTCTTATTCTGCTGGTTATCTTGCAAATATGCTGATTGTCTGATATAATGTTCAAGTAAGGAAACGGTGGCGGCTGTTTCAGCTCCCTTGCGAAAGGGGGTGAGTATCTTAATGACTGATGTAATTTTATTACTCACATTTGCTATTGCTTTGACAGTAGTAAATGAAATCATAAAGAACATAAGAAAGAAATAACCGCCCTGTACTGCGAATACAAGGCGGTTGTCATTTAATATAACCATTTTGTAAGCGAAACAGCTAAAACCGTTTCTTTACACTATTATATTATCACAATCAAAAATTTATGTCAACAGTCGCAGAGCTTTTCTGTGGCTGTTTTTTGTTAGTGGACAAATTGTCCGCTTGGGAGGTAATTATGAGCATAATAATAATCTCAATATTCTACATTTACTATCTAATTGCGGTGAATTATTACCGCTGGGAACTGCACTTTAGATTTATAGCATACAGCAAAATGGCGGGTAAGGACAAAGCACCGATTTCAATTAAGAAGTTGGTGCTTTTTTCTGCAATTATTGTTGCAATTATTACGGTTGTCGGCTTATGCGTTGGAAACAACACACTTATTTTAATAAACACATTACCTGTCATAGCACTGACTTTTCATTTACATTTAATGCGTAAAAGAATTGCCGAAGCTGACAGAAATAATAACAAGGAGGACTAATTATGAAGGTTATAAAAAGCCGTGACGGGCAGGAATATTACAATTTCACAAGGGAGGAAAAGGAGCAGGCAAAACAGATGTCCACGCTCGAATACTTGGAAAGAACATATGGCTATCATTTTACGAAAGCAGGCACTATGATGCGTTGCAAGGAACACGATAGCTTTATTGTGCGTGCTGACGGACGAGGTTGGTATTGGAACAGCAGAGGATTTGGTGGTTCTGATGTTATAGAATTTATGATGAAAGTGGAAAACAAGTCATACGAAGAAGCCCTGATGACACTTTTTAATGTGAACAAAAGTAATTCCGTTGCAGTACCGCAATACAAAAAAGCGGAGCAGCTTCCTCCGGAAGAACTAAAAAAAGATTTGCAAATGCCGGTAGCTGTACAAGGTAAGTACAAACGAGTATTTGCTTATTTAACGAAAACTCGCTGCATAGCTCCTGAAATAGTCAATGAGCTTATGCACAAAAAGTATTTATACGAGGATGTAATGCACAACTGTGTGTTTGTCGGTTACGGAACAAATAAACTGCCTGCATATGCTACTGTGCGTGGCACTTTAACGGAAGTGCAGTACAGAAAAGACTCTCCCGGTTCAGATAAGAGTATATCATTTTTTGTTATGGGAAAGGACAATACAACGGTAGATGTATTTGAATCGCCTATTGATTTGCTTTCACACGCAACAATGTGCAATATCGAAACAGGCAATCCACAAGAATGGCTTAACGCTACACGCTTAAGTCTTGCCGGTGTATCTGACAGAGCATTAGAAACTTTTTTGCAAAATCATCCGACAGTCAGACATATAAACTTACGATTAGATAATGACCTCGCAGGCCGAAAAGCTTGTGAGGTCATTTCCGAAAAGTATAAAAATCAAGGCTATCGTGTTGATACAATACTGCCACGCACAAAAGACTACAACGAAGATTTGTGCAGATATGCTGAACTACACAATATGCTGGACTTGCCTTTACAGCTACCAACAGAAAAAGAAAATCAGGCAGCTTATACTTACTTAACGGAGAAGCTCGGTATAGCACCCGAAATTGTTACTACGCTGATTAACAAAAATTATATTTGCTCAGATGCAGAGAATATTTCTTTTGTTGGTCATAATCGAGGTGGATCACCTGTTTATTCTTATAGCGTAAGCATTAACGATAATTCTGTTAGTGTATCGGGGTCAACAAAAAATAGCTTCTACTTAAAAGGTTATGATAAAAGTAAAGTTATTGTATATAAATCCCCGATTGACTTATTGGCTGACGCAACTATGAGCAACCTTACTTTTCGCAGTAAACGTGAGTGGCTCAATTCAACAAGATTATCTCTTGGCGGAACTGATGATACAGCTTTGCAGAATTTTCTTGCCGAAAATCCTGATGTTAATCAAATATGTTTTCAGCTCGGTGGCGAAGAAATTGACATTGAAACGAGCAGACATTTTTTGCAGAAGTATAGTGAAAAAGGCTATGCCTGTACAAGATTTGAGTCTGTTGGGGAGAGTGTAACGGAAGAATTATCGGCAATGATACAACAAAACATTCGCTGTAATACATTAAAGAAATGAGTTTTTTGTATTTATTATTAATTATATACTTTTTTTATTCTTCTCTAAAAAGCGAATGAATTGCATACATACCATAAGCATTTCATATTAGACAACATTAAAATATGCTCTTAATATTTTTGCAAGAATATTTATGTATGCCGAAAAATAAAAATACGGTATTGACAAGAATATTAATGTATGCTATTATTAAAGCAACAAGGAGGTATATATATGAATTCTAAAAATACTTATAAATCAACTATTAACCTTAGCGAAGAAAACAAAGCATTACTTGATAGAATAAAGTTGGATAAACCGACTTCTTTGGGTAAGATAATCAATCATACAATGGATACTTTTCTCAATATTCCTGATAGAGTAAAAGCAGAACTTCTTGATTTTATAAAGTCGAGAATCTCGAGTATTGAACAGGAAATACGATTATTATCTCCACACGAAGAATTCTATAAAAAAAGTTTGATTGAAAGTTATAACGCCTATTGTAACATAGCAAACTTTTTAAACGAAGGCAAAGACATTATAGTTAAAGAAGATGAAAAAAAAGAGTACAAAAAATATGACATTAAAAACGGTGTATTGATTTGTCCTAAAGATTGGATAGTGCTAAATCCAGAAGAAGCTAAAAATATGGAATATGCCGGGGTTGTTGAGTGTCGCAATTCTGAAGTTTTTGGGAAAAAACATTTCAATGTTACGATCCCCCATTTCGTTTTTTTTAGTAACAAAAAGTACTCAAATGAATATGATACTGAATACATACATTATATAAACAATCTCTGCACTATGAAATGGTCAAACTTTAACACTGTATTAAAGCATCAAGTTACCCCGATATTGGACCAAACGCAAGCTAACCAAGTATTAAATGAATCAGATTATATGAATGCTCCTACTATCGGACACTTTTCCATATATGTACAAGGCGATACTAATTACGAAGCTAACTATGAGCCCCCTGCTGGAGCTAAAATAATTAAACAAAAATAATATTAACCTAAGTTTACAGAAAAATCGCAACAAACAAAATTGCTTGTTGCGATTTTTTCACAAATTGTTATATTTTGCTTGACATAAGGTATATGTTGTGATACTCTTTAGATACAAAAATCAAAGAGGGGAATAGAAAATGAAAAAACTTATAGCTTTATGTATTGCAACTGCTTTGATTGCAAGTTTAACAGCTTGCAATGGAACAACTACCACAGCTGAATCAGATACATCTGCATCATCTCAGACTGTTGCAACAACAGCACTTCAAACAGAAGCACCAACAGAAGCAACAGAGTATAAAATTCATTTGCCGTATTCGTGCTTTCCGGCAGGAGGGTTACCTACAGATAGCGATTTAATTCTTACTAATGAAGACAGGGAGTGCGGCATAATAAGCAAAGAAAAAGTGTCAACCGGAGGTATGATTATTACAGTCGAAAAAGACAAGTATGACCAGTTGCTGGAACACCAAAAGAATAAGTTGTGTGAGCTTATAGAGCGTGAACAAGCCGATATGTATATAGATAGAATAGAGTACAACGATGATTTTTCGGAAATTGTTGAGTATCAAGTTCCTAAAGAAACTGAGCCTGAGCACAGTTCTGACGATGACCAAAACCGTGCTCTATTGTACACTTTACCATATACAGATTATTCGCATAACCAAGAAATTAATTATGAGAGTGTATATTATCAAGCACTACTAAAGAAAAATGATGACAGCGAAATTATAACTTGTACATATATAGTAAAGGATAGCGAAGGAGAAGTATTAGATACAAGCGTTTACCCTTCAACATAAGGTAATATAAACAGAAAAAGGCTTCACCTAAAACAAGTGAAGCCTTTTTCTCTTAAAAACAAAAAAGTAAACAAAACTGTTTACTTATACAAAAATATTATAATAAAATATACTTTAAACATTGACATTACAGGAAATATATGGTATAATAATCTATGTAAAAAGGACATAAAAGTCCATAGACACCAAAATATCCATAAAATATCTTGGTGTCCCGCTACAGAGTATTGGAAGTACTCAGTTGCGTTATGGCTTATTTATAGTGTATTATAACACAAAATAAGCAAACTGTCAACTTTTACTTGCCTGCTCTGACAACGGTCGGACGCAGGTCTTTTTTATACACAAAACTAAATAAATCAAAACTTCGAACATCAGTACACCTATTGTTCTCAGAGTTACGCCGTGACCATATGCACTTTTGAATGTTGCGAAACATTCTTGCGAGAAGCGAGCCAATATTGTCAGTAACATTATTGCTACAATGTTGACTAGAACAATGTTAAATAAAAGGGTGAAAGGGAGATAATATTCCCTGTTCAATACTTGGCTGTGCAAATACCGTATGCTCATAACCGGACAATTTGTCCGCTTACAACATATAGTATGCAAAACTCATAAATCGCAGCATTGCGTGAGCCACACACGATTACTAAGTGATTAGCATAATCTAAGACCAAAGGAAAGATGTTTGATGTTTTCAGTTCTAATTAATTTACAAAAATTATACAGCAAAGTGATTTAAGTAGCTTTGCGGCTATTTAAATCACTTTACTTAATTTGGTTGCGGGAGCCGGATTTGAACCGACGACCTTCGGGTTATGAGCCCGACGAGCTACCGAGCTGCTCTATCCCGCGATATTTAAGATACTGCATATCGCTGTATCTTCACAGCTCTATTATAATACACCTTTATTATCATTTTGTCAAGACTTTTTAAAAACTTTTTTACATTTATTTTATTCAAACATAAAAATCGGCTGTTACTCTATTACTTTAAACATAACATTACTATGTTTTTAAGCATTGATAAAATTATTCTTTAATGTAGGATAAAAAAGCTTGTAAAATATTGAAAAGTACCGCCATTATTGATATAATAAAGAATAAAGCTAATTTTTTATAGAGAGAGGGTAAAAATATGCCTGAGCTTACAGTTCGTACAAGATATGCACCAAGTCCTACAGGATTTATGCATGTGGGCAACCTGCGTACTGCTCTTTATGAGTACCTTGTTGCAAAATCTCAGAACGGCAAATTTATTTTGAGAATTGAGGATACCGACCGTGAAAGACTTGTTGACGGTGCGGTTGATGTTATTTATAATACCTTAAAGCTTGCCGGTCTTCAGCACGATGAAGGCCCTGACCTTGGCGGTGACTTTGGCCCGTATGTTCAGTCGGAGAGAAAGGATATGTACCTTCCTTATGCCGAGCAGCTTGTCAAGGAGGGCAAAGCTTACCGTTGCTTCTGCTCAAAGGAAAGACTTGAAAAATTACAAGATGACACAGTTGGCGGCGGCTATGACAGACATTGCCGTGACCTGCCACAGGAGGAAATCGACAGACTTCTTGCCGAGGGTACTCCATATGTAATCCGTCAAAAAATGCCAATCGAGGGCAGCACAACATTTGTTGACGCTGTATTCGGTGAAATCACCGTTGAAAACAGCGAATTGCAGGATCAGATTTTGATTAAGACTGACGGCTATCCAACCTATAACTTTGCAAATGTTATTGATGACCACACAATGGGTATCACCCATGTTGTTCGTGGATGTGAATATCTCAGCTCTACTCCTAAGTATAACCTTCTTTACGAGGCATTCGGCTGGGAAATTCCTACCTATATTCATCTCCCACTTATTATGGGCAAGGACGCTGAGGGCAATGTTTCAAAGCTTTCAAAGCGTCACGGTGCAACCGGCTTTTATGATTTGATTGACGAGGGTTATTTGCCTGAGGCTATCATCAACTACATTGCACTTCTTGGCTGGTGTCCTAAGGACAATCAGGAGATTTTCACACTTAAAGAGCTTGAAAAAGCATTTGACATCAGCGGTATCAGCAAGTCGCCTGCTATTTTTGACTATGATAAGCTCACCTGGTTCAATGGCGAGTACATCAAGGCTATGACTCCGGAAAAATTCACCGAGTTTGCTATGCCTTACTATAAAAAGGTGTTTGGCGACAAGGAAATGCCATACGAAAAGTTTGCGGCAATTCTCCAAAAGCGTACAACTCAGCTTACTCAGATTCCTGAAATGATTGATTTCTTCGCTGAGCTTCCAAGCTACACAAAGGAGCTTTTTGTAAACAAGAAGAGCAAGACAAACCTTGAAAACTCACCTGTAGTTTTGAAAGAGGCTTACGAGAGATTAAAGGCTATGCCTGAGTGGAACGAAACTTCAATTCACGATTGCCTTATCAATATGGCTGTTGAAAAGGAGCTTAAAAACGGCACAGTAATGTGGCCTGTAAGAATTGCGGCTGCCGGCAAGACGGTTACACCGGGCGGTGCAGTTGAAATTCTCGACATTCTCGGCAGAGATGAAACACTTGCAAGACTTGAAAAAGGTTTGGCAATTCTTGCAGAATAAGTAATACATCGGCAAAAGAGGTATATTATATGGCAGAAGAAATTAAAAATACTGAAGCTACCGAAACTCCAAGCGGTAACTTTATTCATACATTTATTGAGGAGGACATTGCCGAGGGCGGCAGATTTGAGGGCAAAAAGGTTCACACCCGTTTCCCTCCTGAGCCAAACGGCTACCTCCACATAGGCCACGCAAAGGCTATTTGCATTGACTTTGGCACAGCCGAAAAATTCGGCGGTATTTGCAATCTTCGTATGGACGACACAAACCCTACAAAGGAAGATGTAGAGTATGTTGACGCTATTAAAGAGGATATTAAATGGCTCGGATTTGACTGGGAGGATCGCTTTTACTTTGCGTCTGAGTACTTTGACCAGATGTACGAGTACGCTGTTGAGCTTATCAAAAAGGGACTTGCCTATGTTTGCGAGCTTACACCTGAGCAGATGAGGGAAAACAGAGGCGACACTCAGACTCCGGCAAAGAGTCCGTATCGTGACAGACCTATTGAAGAAAGCCTTGACCTTTTTGAGCGAATGAAAGCCGGCGAATTTGAGGACGGCAAAATGACTCTTCGTGCAAAAATTGACCTTGCATCGGGCAACTTTAATATGCGTGACCCTGTTATTTACAGAATTAATCGTCTTACACACCACCGCACAGGCGACAAGTGGTGCATTTACCCAATGTATGACTTTGCACATCCGATAGAGGACGCTATTGAGGGCATTACTCACAGCCTTTGTTCACTTGAGTTTGAGGCTCACCGTCCGCTTTACGATTGGGTTATCAACAATATTTCGGCTCCAAGCAAGCCTCGTCAGATTGAGTTTGCCCGTCTTGGCATTAACAACACAGTTATGTCAAAGCGTAAGCTTCGTGAGCTTGTTGAAAAGAACTATGTAAGCGGTTGGGACGATCCGAGAATGCCTACACTCTGCGGACTCAGAAGAAGAGGCTACACACCTAAGTCTATCCGTTCATTTACAGAACAAATTGGCGTTTCAAAGGTAAATTCCACAGTTGAGTACGGATTTCTTGAGCATTGCCTGCGTGATGATTTAAATGAAAACGCAAAGCGTGCAATGTGCGTACTCCATCCGATTAAGCTTGTTATTACAAACTATCCTGAGGGTAAAACCGAGGAATTTGAGGTTGAAAACAACCCTAACCGCCCTGAGGACGGCACAAGAACCGTTACTTTCTCAAGAGAGTGCTTTATTGAGGCTGACGATTTTATGGAAGAGCCAATCAAGAAGTATCAGCGTCTTTATCCGGGCAACGAGGTAAGACTCAAGTCAACCTATATTGTAAAGTGCACAGGCTGTAAAAAGGACGAGAATGGCAACGTTGTTGAGGTTTATGCCGAGTATGACCCTGAAACCAGAGGCGGCAACACACCTGACGGCAGAAAGGTGAGAGGCACAATCCATTGGGTTGACGCAAACAACTGTGCCGATGCCGAGGTAAGACTTTACGACAACCTCTTTACCGTTCCTGATCCGGATACAGGCGACAGAAACTTCCTCGACTACCTCAATCCAAACTCACTTGAGGTGCTTACAGGCTGTAAAGCAGAGAAAAACCTCGAAACTGCCGTTGCTCCACAGAGCTTACAGTTTATGAGAATTGGCTACTTCTGCGTGGATAACAAAGATTCTTCACCGGAGCACCTTGTTTTCAACAGAAGTGTAAGCTTAAAAGACGGATTTAAGAAATAATTTTGCTTTAACAAAAATCTATTAACAAGCGGCAGAATGAATTTTGCCGCTTGTTTTTTATTTTTATTATGAGAAGATAGTTTAATTTTCTTGTTCCTGACAATGACTTAGTAACGGTCGGGAGTAAAAAGGTTTGAAATTTGCCTAAATTTCTACTCGGAAATAAAAATTTGGTCAACCTTTTTAAAGGTTGTGGGTGTGGGCAAAGCCCACAATACTTTCGGTTTACGGAATTTTTTTGATAGCCAAACAGCCTGCTGTTTGGCGGCTTGAGCACAACAGCGAAAGCCTTATAATTGCGACAGCGACACAAAAAGCCGTTTTTCTTTATTATTTATTAATGAAGTATTTCTTTTTAATGGCTGTCGCCTGTTTTATCAAACCTTGCGTTAGCACACAAACAGCGTTGCTGTTTGTGCTTGAAAATTTGAAATAAAAACAACTTTTCTTGGGCTTTGCCCAAACCTACGAGCCTTTAAAAAGGCTCGACCTAAATTTTTTGTTTATTTTCCAAAGCTCTCTGCTAAACCATAATTTACCCCCAACTATTTATGAAGAACCTAAACAAACAGGTGTTATCTAATTTTTGATGACACCTGTTTGTTTTGACTTTTTTATTACGCTGTAATGATAAACAGAATTATTTTTCCTTATCATCTTTATTCTTGTTTTCGGCGGACAATCTTTCAATTATTTCGTTAATATCTGTAGCGTCTTTTGCTGATTTTGTGTTGCCTGTCAAGGCTCTTACAAATGCGACAAGCTCATCGAAGAAAATCAGCACTATAAGCACTATAAATACAACAAGTCCCCATGGCGACAGAAAAAAGTTGTATAATGCGTCAAGCTGTGGGATTTTGCACACCATAACAGAAACTACTTTATCGGCGGATATTTCCTTGTCGGCAATCTCGTTTGCAATGCCCTTTGTCTGCAAATAGTATGTGCCATCCTCGGCAAGGTACGGTGCTTTTATCACCTTATGGGTAATCAACATACCGCTAAGCTCACCACTGCCCCTGTAGGTTATAACATCGTCAACTTTAATACTTTGCACATCGTCAATATCTTTGTCGAGAATAACATCGCCCACCATAAGCTCAGGCTCCATACTGCCGGTTGATACTCGCAAAATTGAGTAGCCAAACACAGACGGTACTTCGCCCTTTATGCGGGAGTAAATCATCATTACAATCAAAAATGCAAGGCACACAATCAGCATCCAGCAAATTATATTTTTAATAGCGAGCAAAATTC
This sequence comes from Ruminococcus sp., assembly GCF_045129435.1. Lineage (GTDB taxonomy): Bacteria > Bacillota > Clostridia > Oscillospirales > Acutalibacteraceae > Ruminococcoides. The sequence goes on from NZ_JBGVJL010000197.1 coordinate 111,699, forward strand.
GCACAGCTTTGTTTCTTTTAAGCTTTTCCAATTTAATCACCTTAATTTTACGGTTCTATGCTAATTTTTTGGGGATAAATTATGGTTTAGCAACGGTCGGGAAATTTTCTTTGAATTAGCACAGACTTTATACTCGAAAATAAAAATTTGGTCAACCTTTTTCAAAGGTTGTGGGTGTGGGCAAAGCCCACAAATACTTTAAGTTTATGCAAAATTCTTATAGCCGAACAGCTTGCTGTTTGGCGGCTTGAACACAATGGCGAAAGCCTTATAATGCGATAGCAACACAAAACAGAAAAGATATTCTTTCTCCATTATAATCATTTTTTATTAAAAGGCTACCGCCTGTTTTGTCAAAGCTTGCTTTGGCACACAAACAGCGTTGCTGTTTGTGTCTGATAAATTGTTATATTGGAAGATTTTATGGGCTCTGCCCATACCCGCAAGCCTTTAAAAAGGCTTGACCTAAATTTTTTGTTATTTATCCGAAACTTTCTACTAAACACTAATTTATCTAACTCATAATAAAAATCAATTTTATTATAGCACAGCAAAATTTTTCGGGCAATGCTTTTGTTGATGTCAGACAAATAAAATCACCTCTGCACGAAATTTTGCAGAGGTGAATTATTAAGCAATTAAATTAGCTAATCTTTGAGCCGGCTTCCATATCGTCAACGAAAATGACCTTTACATCTTCGCCACAGGTAGCGGCGAGAATCATTCCGCAGCTTTCAACACCACAGAGCTTTGCAGGCTTGAGGTTTGACACAAGAATAATCTTTCTGCCGATAAGTTCATCAGGTGTGTAGTACTTTGCAATGCCTGAGGCAACTGTTCTTTCCTTTACACCGTCAAATACTGTGAGCTTTAAGAGCTTTTTAGCCTTTTTAATCGGCTCGCAAGCCTTGATTTCAGCCACTCTGAGGTCAACCTTGCAGAAATCGTCAATGCCAATCTGAGCAACACCCTCGATTTCCTCTTTAAGCTTTGCTGTCTTTTCGTCAGCCTGCTCGTTGTTCTTAATGATAGCGTTAAGCTCTTCGATTTCCTTTTCAACATCAATTCTCGGGAAGAGAGCCTCGCCCTTTTTAACTGTTACATCAAGCGGAAGAACGCCGAACTTGTCTGCGTTTTCATAGGTAGCACACTTTTCGCAAGCACCAATCTGCTCAAGTGCCTTTGGCATTGTGGTTGGCATAAATGCAGAGAGAAGTGTAGCTGTAATTCTGATAGTTTCAAGCAAGTTGTAAAGGACAGTTGCAAGTCTTGCTTTCTTGGTTTCGTCCTTTGCAATTACCCAAGGTGCGGTTTCATCAATGTACTTGTTGGCACGGGAAACCACCTTGAAAATCTCAGCAAGTGCGTTGTTAAGCTGAGTTTTATCCATATATTCGTCAACGCTTGCCTTGAGTGCGGCAGCGGTTGCGATAAGGTCATCGTCAAATTCGCCGCTTTCACGCTCGGTTGGAAGTGTACCGCCAAAGTATTTTTCAACCATAGCAACGGTACGGGAAACAAGGTTGCCAAAGCCGTTTGCAAGGTCGGAGTTGATGCGGTTAATCATAATTTCGTTAGAGAATGAGCTGTCTGCACCGAGAGCCATTTCACGAAGGATGTGGTAACGGATAGCGTCTGCACCGTATCTTTCACCGAGTACAAACGGGTCAACAACATTGCCGAGTGATTTACTCATTTTCTGACCGTTAAATGTAATCCAGCCGTGAACTGCAAGATGCTTTGGAAGCGGCAAATCGAGAGCCATAAGCATTGCAGGCCAGATGATAGCGTGGAAACGCATAATATCCTTTGCTACCATATGTACATCGGCAGGCCAGAACTTGTCAAAATCTTTGTAGGCATCGTTGTAAAAACCGAGTGCCGAGATATAGTTTGAAAGTGCGTCAATCCACACATAAACAACATGCTTATCATCAAAGGTTACAGGAATACCCCATTTGAATGTGGTTCTTGATACGCAAAGATCCTCAAGACCGGGCTTGATAAAGTTGTTTACAAGCTCAGTTGCACGAGTTTTTGGCTGTAAGTAATCGGTTTCGGTAAGAAGCTTTTCAATTCTGTCGGCAAACGGTGACATCTTGAAGAAGTAAGCCTCCTCCTTAGCCTCGGTAACCTCTCTGTGGCACTCGGGACATTTGCCGTCAACAAGCTGGCTTTCAGTCCAGAAGCTTTCGCAAGGTGTGCAGTATTTACCTGAGTATTCACCCTTGTAAATGTAGCCCTTGTCGTAAAGCTCTTTAAAAATCTTCTGAACGGTCTTGATGTGGTAATCGTCTGTGGTTCTGATATATCTGTCGTAGCTGATATTCATAAAGCTCCAAAGGCCTTTGAATGTCTTTACGATTTCGTCAACATATTCCTTGGGAGTCACGCCCTTTTCGGCAGCTTTCTGCTCAATTTTAAGTCCGTGCTCGTCAGTTCCCGTAAGAAACATTACATCATAGCCCTGCATTCGTCTGTAACGAGCGATAGAGTCGCAAGCAACAGTAGTGTAGCAATGTCCGATATGCGGATTACCTGATGGATAGTAGATTGGTGTCGTGATGTAGTACGGTTTTTTCTGACACATAATTAATTTCCTCCCTTTTCAGCAAATGAGCTGTATATTATATTATACCAATATCATACAAAAATTGCAATAATAAAGTGAAAGTAAACAGAAAAAATCCCCGACCTTGGCAAAAGCTAAAGTCGGGCAGGCAAAGTAGAAACACCGTACAATTTACATTATCCCCTTGTAGGTGTCGTTTAAAATATTATAGGAATTTTCGAGGTATTTTTGCTCGGATGGGGTGAGTTTTAATTCAAGAATACGCTTTGCACCCTCACTGCCGATAATGGCAGGATTGCCGAGGAACACATCTTTTTTACCCCCATATTCACCGCGAAGTCGAACAGATACGGTAAGAACGGAATTTTCATTTTCAAGCACAGCCCTTGCAACACGCACGATTGCCATACCGATACCATAATAGGTGGCCTTTTTTGCGGCAATAATTTCGTGGGCGGCAGTGCGTACCTCCTTGCTTATGCGGTCGAGATCCTCCATAAAATAACTTTTTGGATTGTCGGTGAGAATATCACAAATTGGCTTTACCGCAATCAAAGCCTGTGACCATGGCACAAATTCGCTGTCGCCGTGTTCGCCTATAACATATGCGTGTATGTTGCGTGGGTCAACCTCAAAATATTCACCGAGAAGATACCTGAGTCTTGCGGTATCAAGGGTAGTGCCTGTACCAATTACTTTTTCAGGTTTAAAGCCCGACAATTCGCAGGTTATGCGTGTCATAATATCAACAGGATTTGTGGCAACAATAAAAATCCCATCAAATCCGCTTTCGACCACCTGCGGAACAATACTTTTGAAAACATTATAGTTGCCTTTTAAAAGGTCAAGTCGGCTTTGGTCAGGCTGTCGCTGATTTGCACCGGCACAAATTACAACAATGTCGGCGTCTTTGCAGTCGCTGTAATTGCCTGCATAAATTTTGGTGCTTGAGGGGGAAAAGGCAATGCCGTGGTTTAAGTCCATTGCCTCGCCTTTAGCTCGCTGTTCGTTTATGTCGATAAGCACAAGCTCATCACATAAATTTTGATTGAGTGACGCATAAGCAAAGCTCATTCCTACCATACCTGTGCCAACAAGAGCAATTTTCTTTTTGTTTGTAAACATAAAACTTTCCTTTCGTTTATAATGTTCTATTGGTGAGGAATTATTAAAACTAAAATCAGGTTAAGCCTTTTGTCCTTAACAATTAATTCCCCGTCAAAATGTATTACTCATATTTTTCACAATAGAAAATGAATTTATACAGCCGTATGTGCATTGCTTTGGAAAAAAGTGCTGAAAAAATACAACGAAAAATGACGAATTTGTATTGAAAATTCATTGCACCTGTGATAAACTATTATTAAGCATATGGTGCGATTTTATGTGTTGAAATTAAAAAAGATTATACGAAGGGATAGATTTGAGATGTATAAGATAGTTAAAAAGAAATCACTCAACCCTACCGTTACTCTTATGGAGATTGACGCTCCCCTTATTGCCAAAAAGGCTCAGCCGGGACAGTTTATCATTCTCAGAGTTGACGAGGACGGTGAGCGTATTCCGCTTACTGTTGCAGGCTATGACAGAGAAGCAGGCACAGTACGCATTATTTTCCAGATTGTCGGTGCTACTACAGAGAAACTCAACCACTTAAACGAGGGCGACTGCCTTCACGATTTTGTCGGCCCTCTTGGTGTGCCAACTCACACAGACGGCTACAAAAAGGTTTGCGTAGTCGGCGGCGGTGTTGGTTGTGCTATTGCGCTTCCTATCGCTGAAAAGCTCCACGAGCTTGGCGTAGAGGTTCACTCTATTGTCGGCTTCAGAAACAAAGACCTTGTTATTCTTGAAGATGAGTTCAAGGCTTGCTCAGACAAGTTTATTGTTATGACAGATGACGGCTCACATGGCAGACAGGGCGTTGTTACAACTCCTCTTGAAGAGATGATTAAGGCAGGCGAAAATTACGACCTCGTAATTACTATCGGCCCACTTATTATGATGAAGTTCGTTGTTAAGACCACAAAGCCTTACAACATTCCAACCACAGTTTCTATGAACCCGATTATGATTGACGGCACAGGTATGTGCGGCGGCTGTCGTCTTACCGTTGGCGGCGAAACAAAGTTTGCCTGCGTTGACGGCCCTGATTTTGACGGCTTCCAGGTTGACTTTGACGAAGCTATGAAGCGTGGTGCAATGTACAAGGACTTTGAGCGTAAGGCTCACAGCGAAGCTTGTAATCTGTTTAAGAAGGAGGTTGAGTAATTATGCCTAATATGTCACCTAAAAAAGCTCCAATGCCTACACAGGAGCCTAATGTAAGAAATAAAAACTTCCTTGAGGTTGCCACAGGCTACACCGAGGAGGTTGCTATAGAAGAGGCACAGCGTTGCCTTAATTGTAAGCATAAGCCATGCGTATCGGGTTGTCCGGTACATATCTCTATTCCTGATTTTATCAAAGAGGTTGCACAGGGTAATTTCTCAGGTGCTTATGATGTAATTTCAAAGTCAAGCTCACTTCCTGCTGTTTGCGGTCGTGTTTGTCCGCAGGAAACTCAGTGTGAGTCAAAGTGTGTAAGAGGCATCAAGACCGAGCCTGTCGGCATTGGCAGACTTGAAAGATTTGTTGCTGACTGGCACAACGCTCAGACAGATGTTGTTGTAAACAAGCCTGAGCCAAACGGTCACAAGGTAGCAGTAGTAGGTTCAGGCCCTTCAGGTCTTACCTGTGCAGGCGACCTTGCAAAAATGGGTTATGATGTAACCGTATTTGAGGCACTCCACCTTGCAGGCGGCGTACTTGTTTACGGTATTCCTGAGTTCAGACTTCCTAAGTCAATCGTTCAGAAGGAAGTTGATACACTCAAGGCTCTCGGCGTTAAGGTTGAAACCAATATGGTTATCGGCAGAGTTATTTCTATTGATGAGCTTATGGACGATATGGGCTTTGAGGCTGTATTTATCGGTTCAGGTGCAGGTCTTCCAAGATTTATGAAGATTCCGGGCGAGAACCTTTGCGGTGTTTACTCAGCAAATGAGTTCCTCACAAGAACTAACCTTATGAAGTCATACAAAGAAGATTCCGCTACACCTATTATGCACGCTAAAAAGGTTGCTATCGTAGGCGGCGGTAATGTTGCTATGGATGCTGCTCGTTGTGCAAAGCGTCTTGGTGCAGAGGAAGTTTACATTGTTTACAGAAGAAGTGAAGAAGAACTCCCTGCAAGACGAGAAGAAGTTGAGCACGCTAAGGAAGAGGGCATTATCTTTAAGCTTCTTAACAACCCTGTTGAAATTCTCGGCGATGAAAACGAGTTTGTAACAGGTATGAAGTGCGTTGAAATGGAACTTGGCGAGCCTGACGAAAGCGGCAGAAGAAGACCTGTTGTTAAGCCTAACAGCGAGTTTGTTCTCGATGTTGACGCTGTAGTAATTTCAATCGGTACTTCACCAAACCCACTTATCAAGGCTACAACAAAGGGTCTTGAAACTCAGAAGTGGGGCGGTATTATTACTGACGAGCACGGTCTTACATCTCGTGAGGGTGTATATGCCGGTGGTGACGCGGTAACAGGTGCTGCTACAGTTATCCTCGCAATGGGTGCAGGCAAAACAGCCGCAGCCGCTATTGACGAGTATATCAAAAGCAAAGAGTAATTGCGAATTGATTTGAATTTTTATAGAATTTAATATTATAAAGAACAGCCCGACAGACTAATTAAAGCTTGTCGGGCTGTTCGTGTGTAAAAAAAGTTTGATTATTTTCAATAGTTGCAAAATTATGGTTTGTAACGGTCGAGAAATTTTTGCTCGAATTATTACAGACTTTATATTCGGATATAAAATTTAGGTCGAGCCTTTTTAAAGGCTCGTGGGTTTGGGCAACGCCCAAGAAAGGTTGTTTTTATTGCAAATTTTCAGACACAAACAGCGTTGCTGTTTGTGTGCTAAAGCAAGGTTTGAAAAAACAGGCGACAGCCTTTTAAAAAGAAATAATTTATAAATAGAAAAAATATCTTTTCTGTTTTGTGTTGCTGTCGCATTACAAGCTTTCGCCTTTGCGTTCAAGCCGCCAAACAGCAAGCTGTTTGGCTACAAAAATTTTGCATTATCTAAAGTATTGTGGGCTTTGCCCACACCCACAACCTTTGAAAAAGGTTGACCAAATTTTTATTTCCGAGTATAAAACATAGACACTCTCAAAGCTTTTAACTCCCGACCGTAATTAAGTCATTGTCGGGAACAGTAAGATTATTATTTTGCAAACTACAATTAAAAAGCACAAAAAACCCGATAACTACTATCAGTAATTATCGGGTTGATTTTATTTAAAGAAAATTTGTAAAAATTATTTATCCTGAGCTGCTGCCTTGATTTTCTTTGCAAGGTGTGGAGCAGTAAGCTCAAACTTATCGAGAAGCTCAAGAGCCGGACCGCTGTAGCCGAAGCAATCGTTTACGCCAACCTTTGTTACCTTAACAGGACATTCCTCACTTACAACTGAACATACAGCGTCACCGAGGCCGCCAATTACATTATGCTCCTCAATAGTGATGATTCTGCCTGTTTCCTTTGCTGCCTTAACGATGATTTCTCTGTCGATAGGCTTGATTGTGTGAATGTTGATAAGGCGAGCGTTAATGCCCTCTTCTTTAAGCTGCTTGCAAGCCTTGAGTGCCTCGTTTACGCAAAGACCTGTTGCAATAACTGCCACATCGTCACCGTCAAGAAGTGTGATACCCTTGCCAAGCTCAAATGTATATGTGTCAGGGTCGTTAAAGCTGTCAATAGCAAGTCTGCCAAGACGGATATATACAGGACCATTGTACTCAATAGCTGCCTTTGTAGCTGCCATCATTTCATAGTGGTCAGCCGGATTGATGATAACCATACCCGGAATTGTACGCATAATGCCAATGTCCTCAAGGCACTGGTGAGTTGCACCGTCTTCACCTGTTGAAATGCCGGCATGGCTGCCTGCAATCTTAACATTGAGGTGTGGGTAAGCAACTGAGTTTCTGATCTGCTCAAATGCTCTGCCTGTTGCAAACATTGCAAATGACGCAGCCACCGGAATTTTGCCTGCTGCTGCAAGACCTGCTGCAACACCTACCATATTGCCCTCGGCAATACCGCAGTCAAAAAATCTCTCAGGAAATTCCTTTTTGAAAATACTTGTCTTTGTTGCTGCTGCAAGGTCAGCGTCAAAAACAACGATGTCTTCGTTAGTTTTAGCAAGCTCGCAAAGTGCCATACCAAAGCTTTCACGAGTAGCAATTTTCTTTGATTCAGCCATTAGCAGTTGCCCTCCAATCTGTCAATTTCAGCCTGAAGCTCGGCTGTTGCCTGCTCGTACTGCTCCTTGTTTGGAGCTGTGCCGTGCCAGCCAACCTGATTTTCCATAAATGAAACGCCCTTGCCCTTTACTGTTTTTGCAAGAATAGCAACAGGCTTTTCCTTAACTTCTTTTGCCTTATTGAGTGCGTTCTCAATCTGATTGAAGTCATGACCGTCTATTTTAAACACTTCAAAACCAAAGCTCTCAAACTTTTTGTCGAGTGGCTCAATACCTGCAACCTCGTCAACTGTACCGTCAATCTGTAAGCCGTTCTGGTCAACGAAAAGCACAAGATTGTCAAGCTTATTGTGAGCGGCAAACATAGCTGCCTCCCAAACCTGACCTTCCTCAACCTCACCGTCACCGAGTACAGAATATACACGGTAGCTCTTTTTGCTGAGTTTAGCCGCAAGTGCCATACCGCAAGCTGCTGAAATACCCTGACCGAGTGAGCCTGTGCTCATATCAATACCCGGTGTACCCTTCATATCAGGGTGTCCCTGAAGCATTGCACCAACATGGCGAAGCTTTGAAAGCTCGTCCCACTCAAAGTAACCCTTTAATGCAAGCACTGCATAAAGGCTTGGGCAACAATGACCTTTTGAAAGAACAAAACGATCTCTGTCCTCCCACTTAGGATTCTTAGGGTCAACATTCATTTCCTTAAAGTAGAGATATGTGAAAATATCTGCTGCAGAAAGGCTACCGCCCGGATGTCCCGACTTAGCACAAAAAGTGCCGAGAATTGCTCCCATTCTTGCTTTTGTAGCAAGTATCTGGAGCTGCTTGATTTCTGAACTGTCCATTCCATTATCCTCCTGATTAACCTTATTAGAAGTAATCAATTTCATATACATAGTAACATAATTGAAATAATTTATTTTTCGATATTAGAATTAAACGCCATTTTAACAGCTTTTTACTAAATTTACTTGCCGTATTTTTGTTGTTACTATTAAATAATTGTATTGTGTTAATTATTTGTTAATATTTTTGTCAGATTTTTAAAATTTTTACCGCACAAATTATAGCTTTTGCCCTTTGGTAGCTTGAATATTTTCCTGTACCGTGTTACAATAAAATATATTGCTTTTTTACTTTATCAGTTAAAATCGCAAAAAGGAGATTTTTTAAATGGAATATACATTTTCTGACAGGGTTTCTAACCTTAAACCAAGTGCAATCAGAGAAATTTTTAAATATGCAGCTGACCCTGAGGTGGTTTCCCTCTCAGCCGGCAATCCGTCACCTGACGCTTTCCCTGCAAAGGAGATTGCTGAAATTTCTGCAAAGGTGCTTGCCGAAAATCCTATTTCGGTTTTGCAGTACAGTGTGAGCGAGGGCTACACACCGCTACGCCGTCACCTTATGGAGTATATGAAAAAGGAGCATAACATTGGCAGAGAGGGTGATGATATTTTAATTACCACAGGTGCTCAGCAGGTTATGGATTTGTGCTCAAAGGCATTAGTAAACGAGGGTGATGTGGTTATCTGCGAAGCTCCGTCATTCATTGGTTCTTTAAATACATTCAGAAGCTACAATGCAAAGCTTGTAGGTGTTCCGGTTGAGCCGGACGGAATGAGCATTTCTGCCCTTGAGCAGGCTCTTAAAGACAACAAAAACGCAAAGTTCATTTACACAATTCCTAACTTTCAGAATCCGTCAGGCGTTACAATGAGCCTTGAAAAGCGTAAGGCTGTGTATGAGCTTGCCAAAAAATACGGCGTTCTGATTCTTGAGGACAACCCATACGGTGACCTCAGATACAGTGGTGAGTTTATTCCGAACATAAAGAGCTTTGACGAGGACGAAATTGTTATTTACTGCGGTTCTTTCTCAAAGGTAATTTCACCGGGTATGCGTGTGGCTTATTGCATTGCACCAAAGCAGATTTTCCAAAAGCTTGTTGTGTGCAAGCAGGGAAGTGATGTTCATACTAATATATGGTCGCAGTATGTTTGCGATGAATTTATTACAAAGTACGATTTCAATGCACATCTTGAGAGATTACGCAAGCTTTACACCAAAAAGGCACAGTTCTGTATGGATTTGCTTGACAAATACGCAAGTCCTGCAATCAGCTATCATAAAATTGACGGAGGACTTTTCATTTGGTGCGACCTGCCTGAAAGCATTGATATGCCGTCATTCTGCAAAGAGGCTGTGCTTAAAAAGGTATGTGTAGTACCGGGCAACGCATTTCTTACAGATGAAAATGAAAAGTGCAGCAGCTTTAGAATTAACTTTTCAACCCCAACAGACGAGCAGCTTGAAAAAGGCATTAAGATACTCGGTGAGCTGGCAAACAGCAAGCTGAAATAAAGGAGAATATTTATGGAAAACGAAAAGAAACAAATCGCATTCAGTGCCATTCAGCCGAGCGGCACAATCACACTTGGCAACTATCTTGGTGCTATCCGCAACTGGGTTACTATGCAGGACGAATATAACTGCATTTACGCTCTTGCCGACCTCCACACAATTACAGTAAGACAAGAGCCGGCTCAGATGAGAAAAAATATTCTTGACGCATACGCTTCTATTCTTGCCTGCGGTATTGATACAGAAAAGAGCCTTTTCTTTATTCAGAGCCATGTGCATACTCATGCAGAAATGGCTTGGGTGCTTGACTGCTACACTCAATTCGGTGAGCTTTCAAGAATGACTCAGTTCAAGGATAAGTCAGCTAAACACGCAGACAATATTAATGCAGGTCTTTTTACATATCCGTCACTTATGGCAGGTGACATTCTGCTTTATCAGGCAGACAAAGTTCCTGTTGGTGCTGATCAGCAGCAGCACATTGAAATTACAAGAGATATTGCTGCCCGTTTTAACGGTCTTTACGGCAATGTTTTCAAAATTCCTGAGGGCTTTATTCCAAAGAACGGTGCAAGAGTAATGAGCTTGCAGGATCCAACTAAGAAGATGAGTAAATCAGACGAAAATGTAAACGGCTGTGTACATCTTCTTGACTCACCTGAGGCAATTATGCGTAAATTTAAGCGTGCAATTACCGACAGCGAGGCTTGTGTTCGCTATGGCGAGGGCAAAGATGGTATCAACAACCTTATGGGTATTTACAGCACAATTACAGGTCTTAGCTTTGAGCAGATTGAGCATGACTTTGCAGGCAAGGGCTACGGTGACTTCAAGACAGCTGTTGGTGAGGCTGTAGTAGAGGAACTTCGCCCGATTCGTGAGCGTTATGAGTCATACATTAAGGATAAGGCTTATCTTGAGGAGTGCTACCGTAAGGCTGATGAAATCGCACTTAAAATCAGCAGCCGCACAATGAATAAGGTAATGAAGAAAATCGGATTTATTTTATAATTTACTGTAGAGAAACTGAAAAGGCAGAAAAGCTTTCTGCTCGTATAAAAAATCAGGTCGAGCCTTTTCAAGGGTTCGACCTGATTTTTTATACGCTCTTTTTCAATAGTTGGGGAAAATTATGGTTTGTAATGGTCGGGAAATTTCTGCTTGACTTATTGCAGACTTTATACTCGGACATAAAAATTTGGTCAACCTTTTAAGGTTGTGGGTGTGGGCAAAGCCCACAATACTTTAGCTAACGCAAGGCTTTGATAGCCAAACAGCCTGCTGTTTGGTGGCTTGAACACGATAGCGAAAGCCTTATAATTGCGATAGCATCATAAAAAGCCATTATTCTTTATAAATGAATTATTTCTTTTTAATGGCTGTCGCCTGTTTTATCAAACATTGCTTTAGCACACAAACAGTGTTGCTGTTTGTGCCTTATAAATTGCAATAAAAACAACTTTTCTTGGGCTTTGCCCAAACCCACGAGCCTTTAAAAAGGCTCGACCTAAATTTTATATTATTTATCCGAAACTTTCTGCTAAACAATAATTTATTAATGTTACCCCAATATTTAATACAGTACATTGAATAATTAAGCTGTTTTTATAAATTCTTATTATAAATAAGTCTGAGTCCTTCAAGCACAAGGTCATCATTTACGATTATGTTCTTTTTGCAAAATTTTACAATATGCTGAGCAAGTCCGCCTGTGGCAACGAGGGTGCATTTTTTGCCAACTTCTGCCTCAAAGCGGTCAATAATTCCGTCTATCATTGCAGCATTACCGTAAATAATGCCACTTTTTATGCAATCGGCTGTGTTTGTGCCAATGCTGTGCTGCGGTGCTGAAAAATTAACAGACGGCAACAACGCACACCTTGTTGTGAGGGCGTCAAGCGAAATCTGTACGCCCGGCAAAATCATACCGCCGCAATATGCCTTGTTTTCATTTACATATAAAATAGTTGTGGCTGTGCCCATACCTACCACAATTACAGGGCAGGGGTAAAGTTCTTTTAATGCCACACACATACATACAATGTCAGAGCCGACTGCACCGGGATTGTCAAGGCGAATGTCAAGACCTGTCTTTATACCGGGGCCTACCACAAAACTGTCAACATTAGCAACGGTAAGAATTGCTTTTCTGAGCAGATCAGTTACTATAGGTACAACGCTTGAAATGATTGAACCGTTAATTTCACTCACATCAACATTATTTATTCTGAATATAGTGTAAAGGTCAACGGCGTAGTCGTCAGCGGTTTTGCTGCGGTTGGTTGAAAATCTCATTTTCATAAGCAGTTCGTTGCCCTTGTAAAGTGCAAATTTTATATTTGTATTGCCCACATCTGTGCAAAGCAACATAAATATCACCCCAAATAAAATTCTTGGAAAATACATCCTACAAAATTTAATTATAGCGTATTTTTGCTTGTGTTTCAACACTAATTTGCTAATCTGTAGGCCTGCATTAGCTTTTATTTGGATTGATTGCAGATTTAATCGAAAAATGAAATTTTGTATTGTTTTTAGGGTAAAGATGTTGTATAATAAAATATGCTTTAAAAATATAATGAGAAAACAGCGGTTATTATCTGTTACTCGTTCATTTAGACAGGAGTGAAGATAAATGGCAGATAAATATAATTTGGATTATTTTGATGATGACAAGGTTGCCCGTCAGAGAAGCGAATACAGGCGAGAGTACCGTCAGCCGGTAAACCGCCGCCCTGCTGTGCAAAACGGCAGACGCCCTGCACCTAATAATCAAAACAATGTTCATCGCAGACCAAACAAAAAAAGATTCAGCAAAAGATTTAGAAACCGAATGATTATAGTCGGTTCTGGAATACTTATATTAATAATTATAATTGCATTGATTTCTTCAATGTTCAGGGCTTGCTCAGGTTCACACAAAACGGAAGATGTTTCAACCGAAACCACTTCGCCTACACAGGCTGCCACTCAGCCTGCCACACAGGCGGCAAGCACTTCTACATCTGCGTTAAACTTTGTTACACCGAACATTCAGGACGATAACACAAACGGCTATATGGGTACAAACGCTTATATCTGGAACGGTGCGGCTTATGAGCTCTTTGGCGGTGACGAATACAGAGCACAGCTTTATGCAGAGTGTATCAACAGCTACCAGCAGAAACTCAGCGGTGTTAAGGTGTACAATATGGTAGTTCCTAACCACACAGAAATGGGACTTCCGCAAAGACTTAAAAACAGCGACGCTCCGTCAGACTCACAGGCTGAGAACATCAAGCAGATTTACTCAAAACTTAACGCATCGGTAACTCCGATTAACTGCTACAACAAGCTTGCCGAGCATTGCAATGAATATATTTACTACAACTCAGACCATCATTGGACAGGACTTGGTGCTTACTATGCTTACACAGCATTTGCTGAAGCAACCAATCAGGATGTGCTCGACTTAACAACCTGTACAGAGAACAAGATTGAGGGCTTTACAGGCTCATTTGCAAACACAAATGACGGACTCACAACCGATACCGTAAGCTACTGGACATTCCCTTATAATGTTACAATGGATATTACCGATTCAAACGGTACAACTTCAAACTATGATTCACCATATTATCAGTATGCAGACGCAGGTTCAAACACATACGGTGTATTCATTATGGGTGATAACCCACTTACAGTTCTTCATTCTGACTCAGAGAACGGCACAGGCAAAAAGATTGCTGTAATTAAGGAAAGCTACGGCAACGCTTTTGCTCCGTACCTTACAAACAACTATTCTGAGGTACATATTATTGACTTCAGATACTTTGGTCAGAACCTTGCAGATTATTGCAAGCAGAACGGTATTACCGAGGTGCTTTACCTCAACGGCATTATGAGTGCAAACACTCAGGTACAGCTTGACAGTATGGACAGCTTACTTAACTAAGATTATTTTAAATTCAGAAAGGAGGCAACGGCAATGATTGCGGAAAATGTTAAGGTCAATGTATTTGGCAAGGTTGGCAAGGGTTTTTTCTCGGCTTATGTGTCGGGTAATTCAGTTACCAACAAGAGTGCATACCTTGTTACCCGCAAAGACAGAGTTGATGAATACTTTGACGGAATTGTAATTGCTGTTGCCAAATTTGAAGGTCTTGAGGGCGAAAAGCTTATTGTTGCTCCTTATGGCGAGATTTTTTACGAGCCTGAGCTTAAAAAAATTCTCTCTCATCTTCGCAATGTCAAGGTGGAGAGCATCAGTTGCCTTTATGAAAAATCCTGCGGTGCGGTGATTTTTTACCGCAACAAAAAGAATACAAAGATTTTGCTTGTGAAGAACAGCAACGGCAGATACTGGAGCTTCCCTAAAGGCCATATAGAAAACGAGGAAAGCGAGCAGGAAACCGCTTTGAGAGAAATCAAGGAGGAAACCGGTCTTGATGTTACGCTTGTAAGAGGCTTTAGAGAAATCAGTGAATACTGTCCGTTTGGCAAAATTCGCAAGAGGGTAGTGTTCTTTCTTGCACAGGCGTTTACCGACAGCGTAAAGATTCAGGAGGAGGAAATCGACAGCTATATATGGGTTGATTTACAACAGGCTCGCAAGCTCTGCACCTATGATAATGATTTAAGAATAATTGAAAAAGCTGAAACCGCAATACATTTAATGAGAAATTAATTTGCAGTCCGTTTCATATATATAATCGGGTGATTATATATGAAGCGGATTTTTTTATTGCTTATTTCTGTGTTTGTGCTTGCCTGCTCGGTTATGACGATTGTGGGCGGAAAGGAAACCGATAACTACATTAAATATGCGGAATTTAATGTGACCTCTGACGCTTTGCAAAGGGCGGTTGATTATGACATTTCCTCCCGGTCGGAGGATACAAAGCTTGATTATATTGAAATATTAGCCTACCTCGGTGCAAAGTACGGAGGAGATTTTTCAAAATACAAGCAAGGTGATATGGATAGCCTTTGCAATGAACTTAAAAACGGCAAAACAATAGCCGAGCTTACAAAGGATATGAAGTATTATACATACTATTATAATGTATATACAGCGGTGCTCAGCGGTATGGTGGGTGAATACGAGGAGGAACAGAGCGATAAAAGTATGAAGCAGTCATATGGCATACGCTGGTTTTCGCCGATAGCAAAGACCTTTCCGTATTCGCATTACGATGACTTCGGTGCAAAGCGTACATTCGGCTACACAAGACCGCATTTGGGGCACGACTTGATGTCGGCAGTCGGCACACCTGTAATTGCCGTTGAGTCGGGCAAGGTGGAGTGCCTTGGCTGGAACAGATACGGCGGCTGGAGAATCGGTATTCGCTCGCTTGACAACAAAAGGTATTGGTACTATGCCCATTTAAGGCAGAACAGGCCATATGCAGAAAACCTAAAAGAGGGTGACATTGTGACCGCCGGTGATGTAATCGGTTATGTCGGCAGAACAGGATATAGCGATACGGAAAACATAAACGGCATTACCGAAAGCCATCTGCACATAGGGCTTGAGCTTGTGTTTGACGAGAGTCAGAAAGAGAGCGACAACGAAATTTGGGTTGATATGTACGCACTGATAAGCACGCTTGAACAGCACAAAAGCTCAACTGTGCGTAACAGTCAAACAAAAGAGTTTAAAAGAGAGTTTTCATTTAAAGAAATTAGTTGATAATGCCAAAATTTCCGTAAAGCAATTATATTTGTGCTTATGTCATTGACTGAACCCTCAAAATAATGTAAAATAAACTGTAATCGCCCTCACCAAAAGCGGTGGGGGTATTTTATAGCGGTGCAATTTTGGCTCTTTTTGAATAGTTGGGGTGAATTGTGATTTAGCGTAAAGTTTTGGATAAATATTATAAAATTTAGGTCGAGCCTTTTTAAAGGCTCGTGGGTTTGGGCAAAGCCCAAGAAAGGCTGTGCCTATTACAATTTATAAGGCACAAACAGCAACGCTGTTTGTGTGCTAAAGCAATGTTTGATAAAACGGGCGATAGCCATTAAAAGGAAATAATTCATTTATAAAGAATAATGGCTTTTTGTGTTGCTATCGCAATTATAAGGATTTTGCCATTGTGTGTTCAAGCCGCCAAACAGCAAGCTGTTTGGTTATCGTAACTTTGTGTAATCTAAAGTATTTGTGGGCTTTGCCCACACCCACAACCTTTGAAAAAGGTTGACCAAATTTTTATTTTCGGGTATAAAGTCTGTAATAACTCAGGCAAAAAATTTCCCGACTGTTGCTAAACAATAATTTATCAATGTTACCCCAATGTTTAAAACAGAACTGCAATTTTATATGAAAAATAAGCCTAATTTTTGCACCGATTTTACAGTATTTGGGGGTATATAGATTGGTTTTTTCAAGCCTTGTATTTATGTTTGCATACCTGCCGCTTACTCTGCTGATATATTACATTGTGCCGAGGAAGGGCAGAAACATTTTTCTTTTCTTTATAAACCTGCTGTTTTACGGCTGGGGTGAGCCAAAGCTTATTGTGCTTATGCTCATAAACATAGCGGTAAACTACATTGGCGGATACCTTGTAGATAAATTTAAGGATAACGAGAAAAGGCGAAAGCTTGTGCTGATTCTCACCTGCGTTATCGACATTGGCACGCTTGCGGTGTTTAAATATACCGGAATGATAGTCGAAACGGTGAATATGCTGCCGTTCCTCAACCTGCCTACTCCGCAGATTTCTCTGCCAATCGGCATCAGCTTCTACACATTCCAGACAATGAGCTATGTAATTGATGTGTACAGAGGTGACGCACCTGTGTCAAAAAATCCGATTAACTTCGGTACATATGTGGCACTTTTCCCTCAGCTTATTGCAGGCCCGATTGTGCGTTATCGTGATGTGGCAGAACAGCTTACAAACAGACGAGAAACTCTGGACGAGTTTACAAAGGGTGTAAACCTCTTTATTATCGGACTTGGCAAAAAGGTGCTGATTGCAAACCAGATGGGCAACCTCAGCACAGCAATGTTTGCAACCACTGACGAGAACGGCGTTGTCGGCACTTGGGTGGGCATAATTGCCTACAGCTTTCAGCTTTACTTTGACTTTTCGGGCTATTCCGATATGGCTTGCGGACTTGGCAATATGCTCGGCTTTGAGTTCCTCAAGAACTTTAACTACCCGTACATCTCAAAGTCTGTTACAGAATTTTGGAGAAGATGGCATATTTCACTTTCAACATGGTTTAAGGAATATGTTTATATCCCTCTTGGCGGTAACAGAAAAGGCGTAAAAAGACAGATTATTAACCTGCTCATTGTGTGGGGCCTTACCGGTATTTGGCATGGAGCGTCATGGAACTTTGTGTTGTGGGGACTTTACTACGGCGTATTGCTTATTTTTGAAAAATTTGTTTTCAAAAAGGTGCTCGACAAATTGCCATCAGCAATTCAGCACATCTATACAATGTTTATTGTAATTATCGGTTGGGGACTTTTCTATTTTACAGATATGGCTCAGCTTGGTACATTTCTCGGCGATTTGTTCAACTTCGGCAACGGTATCTGCGGAGAACAGGCGTTAAACCTTATTCTTTCGTACTTGCCGCTTATAATTGCAGCGGCTGTTGCAAGCACACCGCTTGCGGCAAAGCTTTATGCAAAGGTGCAGAATACAAAGTATATCGGCTTTGCTCAGACTGCATTTGTGGCAATCGTGCTTGTGCTCTGCACAGCCTCACTTGTAAACCAGAGCTATAACCCATTCCTATATTTCAGATTTTAACGGCAGGAAAGGAGAGTCTTTATGAAATATGTAGCAAAACACTCAGTACAACATATGGAATCATCAAAGCCTGTCTGCCGTCATCTGCCAAGCTTTGTGTTTATAATTTTTATATTCGGCTTTGCAATCTGGTTTTTGATAAACCCCAAAACCGACTACAGCTCAAGCGAAAAACGATATTTGCAGAAATTCCCTACTGTATCGGTAGATTCGGTGCTTAACGGCAAGTTCGGTACAGATTTTGAAAAATACTTTGCCGACCATTTTCCAATGCGTACCGAATGGGTGGGTACAAACGCTTACTTCAATCTCGCTGTTGGCAATAACGGTGCAGACGGTGTGTATAACTGCAAGAACGGCTACCTTATCAACAAGCCTGTGCTTGATGACAGCACGCTTAAAAGCAATGTGCAGACCATAGCTGATTTCGCACAGAGCGTTGATGTGCCTGTAACTGTGACGCTTGTGCCGTCAACGGGCTACATTGCAAGTGATGTTCTTCCGGCGGTTCACGATACATACAATGATGATGAGAAAATCGAGAACGCAAAACAGACGATTACTCAGAGCGGTGCAAGCTTTGTTGACTTACGCTCAGCGTTCAAGTCGGCATATGCAAACGGCACTCAGCTTTACTACAAGACCGACCACCACTGGACAACAGCAGGTGCATACACAGGCTACAACGAAATCTGTAAGTCGCTTGGCATAACACCGGCGGACAAGAGCCTGTTTACTGTTGAAAAGTACGATGACTTTTACGGTACAACATATTCAACAAGTGGCTTCTGGCTCACTCAGCCCGACACTATTGAGGTTTGGAACAATAAAAACAACACAGAAAATAACATCAGTGTAGAGATTATTGAGGGTGACGAAAAGCAGGATTACCATTCAATGTACTTCTACAATCACCTTAAAGAGGACGATAAATACCCTGTGTTCATAGATGGCAACCACGCTATGACAAGAATTAAAAACGAAAATGCACAGGGCGGAAAAATTCTCCTTGTAAAGGACAGCTTCTCGCATTGTCTTGCACCGTTCCTTGCAGAAAATTACAGCGAGGTAATTTTGGTTGATATGCGTTATTATAAAGACAGCGTTTCCGAGCTTGCTAAGCAGGAAAAGCCTGATAATATCTTAGTCCTTTATGGCATAGATAACCTTTCAACCGATACCGACATCGCATGGCTGTCGTAAAAAGAAAGAAATTAAAAAGTGTTTCTTTTTCAATAGTTGGGATAAATTATGGTTTAGCAACGGTCGGGAAATTTTTGCCTGAATTATTACAGACTTCATACCCGAAAATAAAAATTTGGTCAACCTTTTTCAAAGGTTGTGGGTGTGGGCAAAGCCCACAATACTTTAGATTACGCAAATTTTTTATAGCCAAACAGCTTGCTGTTTGG
>NZ_JBGVJL010000198.1:0-2395 GCF_045129435.1 Ruminococcus sp.
ACAAACAGCAACGCTGTTTGTGCCCGATAGACTGATATAAAAACAACTTTTCTTGGGCGTTGCCCAAACCCACGAGCCTTTAAAAAGGCTCGCCTAAATTTTTTGTTATTTATCCGAAACTTTCTGCTAAACCATAATTTATCCCAACTATTGAAAAAGAATCTTAAAAGATTACATAAACTCTGCCCAGTAATACTGTGACATATATTCATTCATATACGAATTAACCGCACCTGCGTCAAGTTCTTCAAAGCGGTAATAGTCGCAATCGAGCATGGCGGTGTTTACTGAAAGGCTATTGTATTTTTTATTTACAACCTTTTCCGCTCCGATATTTTTCAGGCTTTTCATCATTGCCGACATTATCTTCTGCAAATATGCCTGCTGTTTTGAATCATACGGCTCGTCCTCAAACAATGCCGCCGCAATTTCTTTAATTGTACATGAACTGCCATGGCGGTGCACAAGGTAAGCAAATACCTCCTTTGACTTACTGCGTTCAAAGTGAACAGGTGAGCCGTCAGGAGTAAATACATCAAAATTGCCAAAGCATTGCACACGCAAAACAGCATTTGACTTTGGCTCAATCGGGTGGCGTAAATCGTCAAGCTCCTCCTTGATTTTCTCCGGAGTCACCGGCTTCATAATATAACCGCTGGCTTTCATCATCATAGCGTCACCGGTATATTGGTCAAAGCCTGTAACAAAAATAATGTTAATTTTTGGGTATGCCTCTTTAAGCTTTTTTGCAAGCTCCACACCGGTCATACCACGCATATGTATGTCAAGAAATGCCACATCGCATTGATTTTCTGCCGCAAACTCAAGCAGCTTTGACGGCTTAGAAAACTCAAAAATTTCTGCATCAGGCTTAACCTCTTTAATGGAATCGACAAGCATTTCAAGTGCAAGTGCTTCATCGTCTGCTGCAAGTATTTTCATAACTATTCCTCCTTGTTATCCTTATAAATCTTAATGGTAGATACTGTGCCCTTGCCTACCTCGCTATCAATGGTAACTTCGCCATTGCACATTGTAGAAATTCTTTCTTTGATATTTTCAATGCCGAGGTGTGTTCGTGAGGTGTCGGGATTTGGCTTTGTGGTATCAAAGCCGACACCGTCATCGGAAACCACAACCTCGTAGCGGTCATCGTATTCTCTTGTAGAAATCGTAACCGTTCCGCCGTCCTCTTTCATTCCCACACCATGCTTTACGGCATTTTCAACCAAAGGCTGAACGGTGAGTGACAGAATTTTAAAGTCAGTTACGCCTATGTCATAAACAATGTTGAGGTCATCCCCAAAACGCATTTTCTCAAGTGAAAGGTATGTTTTCAGGTGGCTTAGCTCTGTTTCAAACGGCACAGGGTGCTCGTCCTTTATGCTGTTCATATTGCCACGCAAATAGTTTGCAAAATCTATTGTGGCTGTTTTTGCTCTTTTAGGGTCTTTTTCGCAAAGCTGAGCAATGGAAGTGAGGGAGTTATAAAGAAAGTGTGGCTGAATTTGTGAAATCATAATTGTTACACGAGATTTCAAAAGCTCTGACTGCACCTTTTCGTAATTGAGCTGTTCCTCATATGACTTTTTTGCTGAAATAATAAGATTGACAAGCTGAATTATAATAGTTAAGAATGTACCGACATTTGTCGCAATTCGTGACGGCATAAATTCAACGAACATATTGATTATATCTATAAAAGCAAACAATATCATCGGTATAAAGGACGCAAAAACAATTTTAGATTGAATATCTTTATCCTTCAAGCTTTGCTTTACAAGGAAAATCAAACCTATAACCGATGTGATTGCGGTAACGCCTATAAACATAACCTCCGATTTCAGAATATCCTTTATTCCAAGCATATGCAATATATATGCTCCCAATGTTATAAGCAACATTAACAACAGACACAAGCCAAAGGCATCTCTTTGCTTTTTGCTGATTAAATATGAACGCACATAGAACATAAACGATAGTGCAAGAAAATAAACTGTGCTCTCATCTATTAAAAAGCATAGCTGAGGGTTGTCAATAATTAATGGTATATAGTTGTTTAATGCATCAAACAGAAAATAAATGCCGCCAAAGAAAGCAACCAACGCAAAGCTTAAATTCTGCAATCTTGAATTTCTCATAAGCACACCGGCAAGCGAGAATGTAAGAATTCCGAGGAATGACATAATCAAGGCAATAATAACTTCACCTATTTTTTTATCAAACATCTGATGATACATAGAGTCGTACATACCGATTGAAAGATTATCGAAAAACTCATCATAGCCCTCAAAACACATAATCGGATATGGATTTTCAAGCATGACTTCGATTGTTGCATCATTTGGTATGAGTGATTTATCTATGTAATCAAGCGATATACCGGGTGCAATAG
>NZ_JBGVJL010000199.1:0-6289 GCF_045129435.1 Ruminococcus sp.
GCTTGCAAAGTCGGTAAGCGTGCCTGTGGCAAGATAAGACATAATTATAATTGGAATTACCGTTTCATTTGCCGGAAAACCAAGTATAAAAGCCATAATAATTACACCGTCAAGACCAATTGCTTTTCCGAACGGTTCAAAAAAATCTGTACAATAAGACAATAAAGAACTATCGGCAATGTAAATATTTGCAAGCAGCCATATTAACGCTCCTGCCGGAATTGCTACTACAACGGCTCTGCCAAGGACAAATAGCGTTCTGTCTAAAAATGAGCTTACTATGGTTTTTATAATCTGCGGTTTGCGGTATGGCGGCAGCTCAAGTGCAAAGGCGGAGCGTTCTCCTTTCAGCAGAGTTTTAGAAAGTATTTTTGATACAAGCATTGTTACTGCTACCGCAAACAGTATCAGTAAAACAAGAATAAGTGCAACACTCAATGAGCCTGTAAGCACACAGGCACTGCCCGAAAAGAATATTGTAATTAAGGCTATCAGCATTGGAAATCTTCCGTTGCAGGGCATAAAATTATTGGTTACAGTTGCAATGAGTCTTTCTTTTGGTGATTCAATAATTCTGCAGCCGGTAACACCGCAGGCATTGCAGCCGATCCCCATTGCCATTGTAAGCCCCTGCTTGCCATGAGCACCGCATTTTGAAAAGAACTTGTCAAGATTAAAAGCAATTCTCGGAAGATAACCAAAATCCTCTATCAAAGCAAAAAGCGGAAAGAAAATTGCCATTGGCGGCAGCATAACTGCGACTACCCAGCAAAGAGTTGTGTAAATTCCGTCAATGAAAAGACCTTTTATAAAGTCAGGGGAATTAAAAAAATCAAAAATCCAAACCAAACCGTTTTTAAGATAATCAAACAAACTGCTGAGCAGCTGACTCGGATAATTTGCTCCTACGGCGGTTATCCAAAAAAGCAGAGCAAGTAAAATTATCATGATGGGTATTCCTGTGATTTTAGAAGTAAGTATTGAGTCGAGCTTTTTAGTTTTATTGCTTATGTTTTCACCACATTTTTTAATGCAATGACTGCAAATTTCTTTTGCTCTTGTCGATAAAATTTCAGTGTTTTCTTTGTGTTTGCTTACATCAAAAATATCTATATTTTCATATAATCTTGACACTCTAAAGCATTTAATTTTTTCGGTACACACATCATAGATTTTTTCTCTGATTTTCACAATATCAGATTTTTTAGTAGCGTTGGTACTTATAACAGGGATTCCTAAGTTTAACGAAAGCTCATCTTCATCTATAACAAAGCCCTTTTTGCAGCACTCGTCACTTAAATTCAAACATAAAACAGCTTTTTTAGTGACAGAAAGCACTTGTAATGTAAATGATAAATTCCTTTCGAGCACACTTGAGTCAATCACAATTACCGTACAATCAATGTCATCTCTGACAAGAAACTGTCGTGAAACATCTTCCTCAGGCGAAAATGAAATCATAGAGTAAGTGCCCGGTAAATCAATTATAGAAAAACTTTTTCCGTTAATTTCTGTGCAGCCTTTTGCATATTCAACTGTTTTACCTGTCCAGTTTCCGGTATGCTGTTTCATACCCGTAAGTGCATTGAAAATCGTACTTTTGCCCACATTTGGATTACCTGCAAGAACTACCTTAAAATCAGTGTTTTTGCATGTAGTATTGCTTGCTTCGGTTTTACGACTGTTTCTTGTCAACAAGTCAAAACCTCCTAACCTTTAATAATGCACCATAATTTTACTGCAATCATTTTGACGCAATGCAATTACTGTTCCTTTTGAAAGATAAGCTACAGGATCACCGAAAGGACTTTTTAAAATCGGAATAATTTTTTCACCCTCGGTTATTCCCATGTCGAATATTCTGTTTTTAATACCGTTTCCACAATTTATGCTATCTATAAAAACTTCACAATTAAGCGGAATCCTATCGAGTGTTGTGTTTTCCATTTACTTCACCTTATTTTGTACATCGCAAAAATATTGCGTTGTGCATACTTTTTTATTAATAACAGAATATTCACTTTGCATTATATAGTTACAATTTTGCTTTCAAGCTTTCAAAATCAATTTTCATATGCTATAATTGTTATAAGTGGAATACCTGTAACATAACATTGATTATGAGGTGTTCGGCTTTATGAAATTTAAAAAAATAATATATATCACAATTTGCTTTGCACTTGTTCTAAGTTTTATTTTTCTCATAGTTACTGCATATTCTCGCCTTAGTGTATTAACAAGCGAGAGTGCCGTTGATGACAATATTCATACCATAATAATTGATGCGGGTCATGGCGGAGAGGACGGCGGTGCTGTGAATGAAAATAATGTTGTTGAAAAAGACTTGAATTTGCAGATTTCAACCAAGCTTTCGGATATGCTCACCTTACTTGGATACAATACCCAACAAATCAGGACTGAGGATAAGTCGGTTTGCACTGCCGGCGATACAGTTCGGCAACGGAAAGTTTCTGATATGAAAAACAGACTGGCAGTTTTTAACTCAAGTCCTGATAATATTGTTATAAGCATACATCAAAATAAGTTTAGCGAGAGCAAGTACAGTGGCACGCAGGTTTTTTATTCTCCTAATAATCCCCAGAGTGCTGAGCTTGCGGAAAGTATTCGTAATTCTGTGAAAACTATGCTTCAGCCGGAGAATGAAAGAGAATGCAAAAAAGCCGATAAAAGCATTTATCTTTTGAAAAATACAACTGTGCCGGCAGTTATTACCGAGTGCGGTTTCATTTCAAATGACGAGGAATGTGCAAAGCTACAGGATAATTTATATCAGCAAAAAATGGCTTATGCAATAGCTATTGGCTTGATGAATGTTTACTAAAGGAAGTTTATTATTATGGCTAAAATTAAAAGCGTTTATATATGCTCACAATGCGGTTATGAATCACCAAAATGGTACGGCAAATGTCCAACCTGCGGTGAATGGAATACAATGGAAGAGGAAATAAAAGAAAGCGTAAAATCCGCACCGGCAGTAAAAAAGAGGGTAGCGGCTTCTGTAGCAACACCTTATTCCATAAATGAAATTACAACCGAAAATGAACATCGTTATGACACAGGCTGTGGCGAATTAAATCGTGTACTTGGCGGCGGCATTGTAAAGGGCAGTCTTATTTTGCTTGGCGGTGATCCGGGTATCGGTAAATCTACAGTTTTACTGCAGATATGTCAGTTCCTTGGCAATTCTATGAAAGTGCTTTATGTGTCGGGTGAGGAATCTCAAAGACAGCTAAAGCTTAGAGCAAATCGACTGGGTGTAAATTCACCTAATCTGTATGTAATGACTGAAACTGATGTGGAAATTGTATGTGAGCAGATAAGAAACGAGAAGCCGGATATTGTTATGATTGACTCAATTCAGACTATGAACCTGACAGAATTAAGCTCATCACCGGGCAGCATTACACAGGTTAGGGAGTCAACAAACTATCTTATGCGTACCGCAAAATCACTCGATATACCAATGTTTATTGTAGGTCATGTTAATAAGGAAGGCTCAATAGCAGGACCAAAGGTGCTTGAGCATATCGTGGATACTGTTCTTCATTTTGAGGGTGACAAGCAGATGTCTTGCAGAATTTTGAGAGCAGTTAAGAACAGATATGGTTCTACGAATGAAATCGGTGTGTTTGAAATGACAGACACAGGGCTTGTGGAAGTGCCAAATCCGTCAGTTATGCTGCTTTCGGGCAGACCAAAGGGTGTTTCAGGAACTTGTGTAACCTGCACTATTGAGGGTTCACGCCCAATTCTTGCAGAAACTCAGGGACTTGCAACTCAAAGCGGATATGGTAATGCCCGCAGAATGGCAACAGGTTTTGATTATAATCGCCTTTCACTTTTGCTTGCAGTTCTTGAGAAAAGGGCAGGGTATTATTTTTCAAACAATGACGCATATATAAATATCGTAGGTGGTTTAAGAATTGATGAACCTGCAATAGATTTAGCTATTGCAATGGTGCTTATCAGCAGTCTTAAAGATGTGCCGATTGACGAAAATGTTGTTGTATTTGGTGAAATCGGACTTGCAGGAGAAATCAGAGCAGTTTCGCAGGCTCAATTAAGAGTAAATGAGGCTGTAAGGCTTGGCTTTACAAAAATTATTTTGCCATATCACAATTTAAAAGGTGTAAAATGTGACGGTGCAGAGCTTGTGGGTGTTAAGAATATCAGACAAGCCTTTGAGGCAGTAAGTATATGAGCAGCTTTGTAATGTCTGACGAATACCCAATGCTTTGCAATGCGGTTTATAATATAGGTTATGATATAGTACCGTCCGATAAAATATTACAATTTCATAAACCTGAGCAGCGGCATATTGATATGCAGATGTTAAAAATAAATAATGATATTTTTTTGCTGAAAGAATGTACAGAATTAAGAAAAAAACTTGATAATAGGGGATATAGTATAATTTTTTGTAAGAATAATATAACAAAATATTACCCAAGTTTTGTAGCTTTGAATTGCCTATATATAGGCGGTAAATTATACGGCAGGGAAGATGCTATCGATAATTCTGTAAAAAAGTATTGCAGCAATAATAATATTGAAATTGTAAATGTAAACCAAGGATATACTCGCTGTTCTACAGCAGTAATCGGTAAAAATGCGGCTATCACAGCAGATACAACGATTTATGAAGCTTTAAAAAATAATGATATTGATGTATTAAAAATTGATAGTGGAAATATAAAACTTGAAGGTTATAATTATGGGTTTATCGGTGGTGCATGTACAATTCTTGATGACAATACTTTGATATTTTTCGGTGATGCAAAAACACATCCCAATTATCCAGTAATAGAAAAGTTTTGTATAATTCATAATGTAAAAATACTCAATCTCATAGAGAATAGCCCTTTGATTGATATAGGTGGGGCAATTAAAATATAACAAAAGCGGTAGGAAGTAACTACCGCTTAATTTTATTCGTTATTTTCTGACTTTTCAGTATTTATATTAGTTTTACGCTTAACTTTTGATAACGGATTTTTTTCTGCTGCATTTTTCATTTGTTCAGAGCTCAGGTGTGTGTAAATCTCGGTAGTGCCGAGGTTTTCGTGACCAAGCACATCTTTAAGCACTCGAATATCAACTCCGCCATACTGATACATAAGAGTTGCTGCAGTGTGTCTGAGTTTATGGCAGGAATAACCCTGTGCGTTTAAACCAATTTTTTCAAGATATTTATATACCATAGCTTGAATGGTTTTAACGCTCATTCTCTGATGATTTCGGCTGATAAACAAGGCGTATTTGTCTTTGACGCCATCAACGGGACGAACACGCATATAGTTTTCAATAGCTGAAATACAGGCAGAATTAAGATAAATTACTCGTTCTTTGTTGCCTTTGCCGACTACTCGCATAGTGTTGTCTTGTCTGATGTCTGTGTAATTCAAAGAAGCCATTTCAGACACACGCAGACCGCAATTCAAAAACAGGGTTATAATGCAGTAGTCACGCTCTTTGTATGGACCATCAATAGAATTTAACAACTCAAGACTTTGCTCAAGTGTAAGATATTTTGGCAAAGCTTTTTTCTTTTTAGGAACTTCGAGTTGCTCGACCGGGTTGGTGCTAAGCACACATTTTTTAGTTGTCAAGTAGTTAAAATAACCTTTTAAACTCGAACATTTTCTTGCTCTTGTAACATTCTGATTTTTGCGTTCACGCTGAATATAATTCATAAATTCGTAAGCATCTGTCAGCGTAACAGTTTTTACAAGCTCAAGATCAACGTCAGAAATTGAAATTTCCTCAAATTCACAATCAACTGGAACAAGTCCACGCTGCATTTTAATATACCTGAAAAATGTACGCAAGTCTATGTAATATTCGTCAACAGTTTTTTGAGATTTACCTCTGACTGTCTGCATATAAAATAAATAATCTTTAATAATTTGTGGAGCTTCGTCAATAAATGAAACGCTCATATAATCACCACCAATAAATCTGTTATTGAACATAGTTTTAATAGAGATTTAAAAATAGATATTTTTAGCTAAAACATTTGTAACTCTTGCCTCAACTATACAAAATATGCATTTTGTATAATTAGTGCTATTTTTAAGAAAGTGCGAACGAGCATTGAACATTGATTTTGTATAGTTGGTTATATTTCTAATTCAATGTAAAATCGGCTTTTAAATCATAACTCGCTGTTTGTTATTATATATTTCTTTTATATAATATTATTATGATAATACGATAAAAGATAAAATGCAATACTTAAAATTAATTAAAGCTCTAATTTAGCTTTATT
>NZ_JBGVJL010000200.1:0-4476 GCF_045129435.1 Ruminococcus sp.
AATGTCCGACAAAAAGCCGAAATTTTCAAGGTACATAAGATTGTACTTCATCTTCTCAGGCAAAATAGTTTCAACATAAACCTTGTCGGCATCATCAACATTCTGCAAAAGCTTTTCCTCGTCCTTATACATTATAGATGCAAGTGAAGTAATTCCCGCCGGCATAAGCAGGGTTGCGTAATATTCGGGAGAATACATATCAACATACTTCTGCACCTCAGGTCGAGTACCTACGAATGTCATTGAACCTGACAGCACATTAAAAATCTGCGGTAGCTCGTCAAGACGATATTTTCTTAAAATTCTTCCTACCTTAGTAACTCTTGCGTCACCGTTTGTTGTAACAAGAGTACCGATTTGGTCGGCATTCTGCACCATTGTGCGGAATTTGAAAATTCTAAACACCCTGCCATAAGTTGTAACCCTCTCTTGTCTGTAAAAAACAGGGCCTTTTGAGGTTGCCTTTACAATTACAGCAATAACCGCAATAGGGATTATTAGAATAATCAGAATAATTAGCGAAAAGATAATATCGGTAATTCTTTTCAATGCAAGAGAAACAGACTTTTGGGCAATAATATCGTAATAATGCTTTACCTCTTCATTTTGAAATTTTGAAGGTAATTTGTCAAAAGCTCTCATAGTTCCACCCTTCGTACAGTTTTTATCTGTAAAACAAAAATCAATGCTTTAAAAAAGCTAAAACCATTTTATCAAGCAATATTTAGAATTATATATCTTTTCAAAGGTTTTTTCAAGCGTTATAATAGCCATTATAATGTAAAAGAGAGTAAATTTAACTAAACACTTTTTACATATAGTAAAAACCGACGACTATAAAGTCGCCGGTTTTTAGGTAATTTGATGGAGTAATCAAGCACATTGAAAGGAAGTTGTTGTTTAATGTGTATATATAATAGCATACCGCTTGTAATTTGTCAACACTTTTATTGAATATTTTGTAAAAAAAATATATATTTTAATTAAATGCGAATAATGCTTGACTAATCGCTTAAAAAATTGTAAAATAAACTTGTACAATTAAGACAGCACAGGGTAATTGATTTTTATAATTCTTTTTATAGGCTGTATTTATTTGGAAGTGCTAACGAAAGGATATATTATTATGGATAACGAATTTGATGTAGATCTTATTACTTTAATTAGTGATGAGGGCGAAGAAATAGAATTTGAAATTCTCGATATTATTGAAAACGAAGAAGGTAAGTTCTATGTTCTCTTCCCTTACTATGAAAACCCGGCAGACGCTGTAAACGATCCCGGCGAATACTACATTATGGAAGTATTTGAAAAAGACGGTGAAGAAGAGCTTGCTGAAATCGAAGATGACGAAAAGCTCGACAGAATCGCTGCAATTTTTGAAGAGAACTATTACAATGATGATGAGGAAGACGAAGAGGAGTAATTCTTTTCTTTCTGTCATATAATATAGTAATGGCAATTTGACAAACTCCCTGCCTGATGCGTGAATGATTTTAAAATAACCCTACAACTCTTAAATCGGGAGCCCGACTCTTTAATCGGTGTGCAGACCTCCCGCTTTGGCGGAAGAAGGAAGCCTAATGTTTAAAGGAGAGCACCCACCTGCTTTCTCGTAGGCAGGTTATTATAAAAATCATACGGTCAGGCGGGGCTTTTTGTTTTTTACTTAAAACTTACATATTTTAGCAGACTAAGCCTGCATTTGTGCTAAAAGCCTTTTGCGGGCTGTATTTTTATAAAAAATTTAATTTCAGGTGATATAAATGAATATTTCTGTTTTGGGCTGTGGCCGTTGGGGCAGCTGCATTGCCTGGTATCTTGACAAGATAGGCAACAATGTTATCTCTTGCGGACTTGCAGACGCTCCTGAGTTTATTCAGCTCAGCACCACTCACAAAAACGATTATCTTACCTTTCCTGAGTCGATTGAAGTAACTTCTGATCTTAAAAAGGCAGTTGACCACGCAGAGGTAATTGTTATTTCAATCTCCTCTCAGCATTTGCGTTCTTATATGGAAAGCATCGCACAAAACAACCTTGAGGGCAAAACTATTGTGCTCTGTATGAAAGGTGTTGAGGCTACCACAGGCAAAAGACTCAGTGAGGTAGTCGGTGCATTTGTTGACGAAGAAAAAACGCCTATTGCCGTTTGGGTAGGCCCGGGACATCCACAAGACTATGTAAAGGGAATCCCGAATTGTATGGTTATTGACAGCAAAAATCATGAGGTAAAAGAAAAGCTTGTAAACAGTTTTTCAAGCTCACTTATAAGATTTTATGTTGGCACAGACCTTATCGGCAGTGAAATCGGTGCTGCTGCAAAGAATGTAATCGGAATTGCCGCAGGTATGCTTGACGGCTTTGGCTATGCTTCCCTCAAGGGTGCTCTTATGGCAAGAGGCACACGAGAGATTGCAAGGCTCATAAAAGCACTTGGCGGCAACGAAATGAGTGCATACGGACTTTGCCACCTTGGCGACTATGAGGCCACACTTTTCTCAAAGTGGAGTCACAACCGCAGCTATGGCGAAAACTATGTAAAAGGCGTTAAGTTTGAAAAGCTTGCCGAGGGTGTAATGACCTCAAAAGCTTTGTGTAAGCTTGGCAAGGAAAACAATGTTGAATTACCGATTGTAGAAAGTGTTTACAGCGTTCTGTTTGATAATGTTGATCCAAAAGATGCACTTGGAAAGCTATTTATGCGTTCTGTCAAAAAAGAATTTTAACAGGAAGGTGCAAAAATGAGCAAAACCAAACCAAATCAACAGAAAAAACAGCCTGCAAAACCGACTGATAAAGTTAAAAAAACCGCCGCACCGTTCAAAAAGCGTTGCCTTGTTGAAAGTATTGCGGTAAATATTATTTGCGGTCTTTTGTTTTTAGCCTTTGGCTATGTGGCAATAATGACAATTTTCCAAACCTGCGTTATTGACCCACAAAACTACGGCTCAGAGGTTATTTTATATCAGGACGATTTATTTGTAATCAATATTTTATGTCTTGCAATTTTCACTGCTGTGCTTTTTAAAATCAATAAGCATACGGAATTTTTTGCAAAGGTAAATATAAAATATATGGAAATCGGGCTTTTCGCCTTTTCTTCAATAATCGGACTGATCTGGATTTTCTCTGTGCAGTCTGTTCCTGCAGCTGACAGCTACAACATTTACGAAACTGCAACTCAGGCATCACAGGGAATTTATACATCTCTGTATGACGGCGGAGATTTTTACAATAAAGATTTTTACAGCGGATTTTCATACTACAACTGCTATCCGTTCCAGCTTGGATTTGTGCTTATAAGCGAAATTATTTACAGAATTTTCGGTACAGACAGCACAATGCCATTGCAGGTAATCAATGTGCTCTGCGTTGCGGCGGGTTATCTTGCAGTTGCAAAAATCACAAAGTACATTTTTGGCAGAAAGAAAATTGAATTTATCGTAATTCTTGCACTTGCAGGCTGTATTCAGCCGGTTCTTTTCTGCACATTTGTTTATGGCAATATCATCGGAATGTGCTGTGCATTATGGGCGTCATTCTTCCTTATCAGATATTTCCAGACAAGCAAGTACCTTTTGCTAATTCCTTGCGGAGTACTTCTTGTTGTGTCGGCACTTGCAAAGTACAACAACCTCATTTACCTTGTTGCCTTTGTAATTATGCTTATCATACATACTGTTAAAGAGAAGAAATGGCAGAGCGTTGCATTTGCACTTGCTCTCTGTATTGCGGTTGTAGGTACAAGCAATCTTGTAATCAAAAGCTACGAAGTAAGAGCAAACACCGAGTTTAAAGGCGGCGTTTCTCAGGTACTTTACCTTGATATGGGACTTAACGAGTCATATATGGCTCCGGGCTGGTACAACAACATTGCACTTAGCCTTTACACCGGTAACAACTGTGACATTGATGCCGCACAAACTCAGGCATGGTCACAAATTGACAGCCGACTTAATACAATGTCAAGCGACTTCGACTATACTATTAATTTCTTTGGCAACAAAATTCTCAGCCAATGGAACGAGCCTACTTACGAAAGCATCTGGGTAAGCAAAGTAAAGAGCCACAATACCGATGTTCAGACAGGACTCGGCAAGGCGGTTTATGACGGAAGCACAGGACAGTTCCTTGAATTGTACTTTAACTTCTATATGTCGGCAGTGTTCATTCTCTTTACACTCGGCATTTACTTTATGTTCCTACATAAAAAGACAAATGTACAAACAGTTCTGTTGCCACTCGTATTACTTGGTGGATTTAGCTATCACCTACTGTTCGAGGGCAAATCGCAGTATGTGCTTACATACATCATTCTTCTTCTCCCCTATGCCGCATATGCACTCTGCACAATTCTTGAGAGCGAATACACCGGCATAAAAAACAGCGTAAATAAACTTAAAACTATCCCTGATAAAGAACCAAAAAGCTTTAAAGACACTGAACTTTACGGCAAAATCTTTAAGAATAAAG
>NZ_JBGVJL010000201.1:0-9024 GCF_045129435.1 Ruminococcus sp.
TTATAATACAAACCATACCGTGATATATCATATCCATAAAGCTGTAATTTGCTGTTTCCATGCTTCTCAAATCGCCTTTGTTTCTTCTTTACCCAGTCCTTAATTGTTGCTAAGTTATACACTTGTCGGTACTCAATACATTTCTTTAGCTCGTCCTCAAACAAAATCCAAGGAAAGTTCGGAAACTTCATATCATTACTTTGTAAAAGTGCAAAAGCCTTTTGTCGAAACATAACCTCTTGAGAGAGCGACATATCGGTAATTAACGTTGTCTTTTTCTTACCCATAGAGCCACAAGCCATATTTACGATTGAAAGTTCATTGATAAAACCACAATTACGAGCTTCCATATGCCTTAAGTGTGATTTAGCCATAGCTTTTCTTCTGTTGTGCAGCCATCTGATAACAAATATTAGAATTATCCATAGCGGCACATGAAGGAATATAGCCTGTAAATCAATGAATAACTTGCCGATTTGCGTATATATGGTTGCTACCTCATAAGTAACAACAAAATAGAAATAATAAGCTAAAAACTCTACCAAAACGGTTATTAAATTAAAATTTAAAAGCCATATAATTATAGTAAAAGTCATTAGATTTTGATTGCTACGATAAAATCTTATATACTGTCGCAAAAAATTACGAACAGGTATTACTGTAATTCTTGTTATGCCCTTATATAGCTTCAATGGTAATGTGTCCTTATTATGCTTTACGTTGCCCTTGCTATAAATAGCCTTGATTATAAGCCATAAAATTAAGCCAACAGGAATAATTATTACAAGTGATTTTGAAAAGTTAGCAAGTCCCGTTCCAACGCCATCCATATACAAATTGAAATTCTCGCCTGTTGCAAACAAACTGAAAAATGTCTTGAATTTAAAAGCGAAGTTGCTCCAATCTTCCGGGAGAATTTTCTGCCATTCCAAAACCTTTGAATAATCTAACACAGTAGGTTTCGCCTCAAAATCTAACATAAACACCTCTTTTACAAAGAATTTGAGGCTATTCCATAAGTCAGCAAAGGCTTCTCCAACTCGCATATACGACTCTTTATATACAAAGAACGCAAGTAAACCAAAGGATATGATTATAAGGCTCGTAAGGACAATATTTATAACTCTATATCGTCTTTCCATACACTAACACCCCCTTAAAACAACTCTTAATTGCAGGTCGTATAAGCCTTCTGGGAGCATAGCAAACTTATATTCTGTTTCTCCGTCTAAATAAGTTAAAACACCGTCTTTACACTCTTGAAATATAAGCTTTTTTCCTACACCTTGGTGATAAAAATTAGCATCAAGCTTGTCCGTTATCTCTAAAAAATACTCTTTATTATTTACTTCATAAAACGTCCCTCTGAAAGCATCCTCATTACTGTTATTAGAAAACAATCGGCTACCTGTATGTACCAGATAGCCGATAGCCCATATTAACAGCACCAAGAATACAATCGCCAATATTCTTTTTACTGTTTTCATATGTTATCCCCCTTATTTAAGTGAGAATAAGTTTTTATCAACGAAATCAAAGACGTCATTTGAAGATTCTTTGTAGATAACCTTCTTTTCATCAGGTGTCAACACACGCTTTAATTTCTTTTGTTTTTCAAAAATCCTTGTATGATACTCAAAATTTATCCAATCATCCGGGTCTGGTATTCCCCTTTGGTTTCGTTCATCAAGAATTTTAGCTCTCTTCTGATGCTGAGCTTGGCTTTCTTTCAGCTCTCGCCTTCTTTTGAGCCAACCGAACACAAAAATCACTCTCCTTCGCCCATTTATTTTTAATTTCAACTGCTTCTAAAAAGTCTTTCGCCATAAAGCTATGTAATACTTTTCTTCCCCTAAGTTGATACTCCTGAACAGCAACAGGATAGTCATATTCTGCTACTACCACAAAAAATCTTATCATCTTTACTTCTCCTTATTTCAATTTTCTCTCTTTGGACTCAGCCAACTCTTCAAATGCTGCAAAAATTGCCTCTTCGTTAATATTAACCGTGTATGAAAAAGGCTCATCACAATCACAACAAAATCCGCAATCATCATCACAATCGCAACATTCACAATCCTCACAGCAACTTTCATCACAATCAACAAAAGCTTCTATAAAGGGCATATACATCTTCATGTAATCAACCATTTCCTCAGGTGTGGTTACAAGAATATCAATATTAAGAATACCCTCACCAATCGTAATTGTCATTAAATACTTATCTGAGCAGATGTTACTTACCATAACTGTGCTCTCACATCCTATCTTTTGCATAAGCAGGGTTCCGTTCTCAAAATGAGGCTTTGAAAATAAAAACTCCTTTTCAAACGTATTTATTACCTTTGCGAAAAAAGGTAAAATTTTTACCATATTAGAATTCATTATAAATCTCCTTTATTTTCGTATTTTCTATTTTCCATTTTCGTATAGTTTCCGTTGATACAAAGGCGTTGTCCTTTAAGAAATCTATACACTTTTCAAAATATTTTGATGTTGTATGGACGATACAGCCCAGTTTGTTTAGACACAGAACAACTCTGAATCTGTCATTTGTGAGATAAACAATCTGGGCAAAATTACCGTCTTTTTCGTTTCTTAAAAAAAGCCTGCTATCAAGGTATAAAGATAAATTATCATACGTCACTTCATCCCCTAACACATCTGCTATGTAAGCGAAGTGCTTTTTAAAATCATACGCCTTGAAAGCCATAGATTACCTCTTACTGCTCTTTATTGAGCTTCTTTAAGTATTTAGCGTTTCTATGTGCTTCTCTAAGACCGTTTCTGTAACCAACTGTTGCCATAAACTTGCTACCGAAACGTGTTGCTACCTGCTCATAGTCATTTACACCAGAGCTATAACCTACATTATATGAAGCCTTCCAATCAGTTTTGGTTTCACCGTAAGTTTTCTTACCCTTTTCCCAACCCTTTTTGGTTGCTTCTTTTGTTTTACTCCAAGCCTTCTTCGTGCCTTCTTTTGTCTTTTGCCACGCTTCTTTGCCTGTTTCCTTAGCCATACCCCATGTTTGGGATGCCTTTTCCTTAAATGTTGTGTCTGCCATAATTACACCTCCTGAATATTATCGTCTATATCGGGAATGGGATTTTCCGAACCGCCATTATCTTCCGGTAAAGGTAAGAAAATTGGCTGCTCTACCACATTACCCTGAACATCAAATACATATGCTACGTTTGCAAGCTCATTTGTAGGCTTACACATACCATATCCAATATCCTGTGGCTTTGAGTATTCAGTTTCATAAATGAACATTTCGCCTGCCTTTGCAGTTACCTTACAATCGGTTGAAATATATCCCGCAAGTCCTGCACTATGGTGTCCTGTGCCAATACCTGCTGCGTTAATTCCACCTTGAGCGTTGATAACTGTATCTTCACCGATAATTTCTATATAAGTAACGCCATAATTTGTCTGGCAATAACAGTCATAACCTGAGCCTATACCTGCTCCATACTGACCGCCTTTTACGTTAATCTTAGAATTATCAATGAAAATCTTTACATACTGGTCTTTGCTTACTCCCTTATATACTCGGCTACCACCAATACCTGCTGATGCAGTTCCACCTGTGATTTGGTCGAAATTACAATCTACGATTGAAATATCTACCGCAGTCCAATAAAGAGCGCCAATAGCTGCTGATTTTGAGCCACCGTCTGCCTTTTTAACAGTTACGTTCTTCATTTTGAGCATTCCAGAGTCATAGTCGCCATCAACACCACAACCTACACCGATAGCACAACCACCTTCGGCTTCTGCCTTGCCATAGCTTAAATCACTTGCAATAAATGTTTCCTGTGCAAAACCGCCTTTTGCGTATTCAATAACGGTATTCTCAATGGTTACAACAGATTTATCTCCACCACCAATACCAAAAGCCTTGTTTCCATAGCCCTTAGCTGTAAGTGAAGCCATATCCTTAATGGTTAGTGAACCTATGTTCTTGACGGCATTTCCTATGCCACTACCCCTCTTATTTAGATATGTTTCATCATCTGTGTTGCCATAGCCATCTATTGCCAAATATTCAAGACCGTTATTTCCTACTGCTACAAGGCTATCTCCTGTGAGCAAGAGCTTAGTTCCGTAAGGTACTTCAATACCATCACCGTCTTTTGCACCGGTAAGTGATACATTACCTACGATTTTTACAGTGATATCTGCACCATCAAGGAGTGCTAAACCGCTATCTCCCTCGGTTGTTGCTAAAGACATTACATTATCAAGAATAAGTGTGCCTTTACCACCAATATCAATACCGTTAAAATGACCGTTCATAATGGTAAGCTTACCCTCTTCAAGCTCTACGCTTACTGTTTTGTCAAAATCCTCGGAAAATATGAATGTTACATCCTTATTTCCAATATTGAGTGTTTCAGTAAGTTCAATGCTTGAAGGAATTTCTATTGTTGCACCGTTTTCAATGCTTGTAAGAGCAGTTGTAAGCTCTTCAACATCCTCTACCAAAATGATAGGTGGCTTTTGAGGACCGATGCCCGGATCGTCATCATTGTTATCGGGCTGCTTATCAGTGCTTGAATCCGTGCTTGTATCGGTGCTGGTATCAGTTGACGTGTCAGGCACATCAGGCTTGAACAAAATTGCTACTGCTCCAATTAAAGCAATAACTAAAACTACTGCTAAAATAATTGTTATTGTGTTTTTCATTTTTCTCCTTTCTTGGTAACAATTCCGTTACCATACAAAATTTATTGTGTGTTTGTGTCTATATCGTCCTCTTTAGGCTTGTCCCTTGATTTCTTAAAGGCTTTACCTATAAGCTTGAACGGATACAGAATGATTTTAATTATCCATCTAAAAATGGATATGATAAGTGAAATAACCTGTGGGAGAACCGGCCAAAGCAAATATACTAAAAGAATAAGTATTAAAATTGCTATGAGGATTTTCCACCACGCATCTTCACTATGGTCGGTTGGTGGTGTTATATCGTTTACAATATCAATCGGACTTGATACAACAGGAATTACTGTATATACGCCATCCCTTTGAAATGTAAGTTGAATAATGTCAAAGTCAAAGAAAACACTTTCTTGTGCTACATATGCTTCATCGTTTATCGTTTTGTCCGACCATAAGAAACCACCATTGTCGATAAGAATAGTTGCAGGCTTAGAATAGTAATCGCTTGTAGCAAATCTAAAAAGTACAACCTCACACTCTTCATCAGTTACCGATACAAGAGTTTTAGCATTTTTATATTCTGCCTTTATATCGTCAACATCTTCTATATTTACAAGTAATCTTTCAGCAATTTCTTTATCATCACCAGCTAAATCACTTTCTTTGAGAATGTATATAGGTGCTACAGTTTTACTTTCCTCGTTTGGACCACCCGAAAAGGCTGCTCCTAAGCCGAAATTCATCCAGTTATCCCAAAAGCTTGGTGATGTACTCGACCAGCTATTAAGAACCTGTAAATCAACGTCTGCATCAAAATCATAATAGCTATATCCATTTTGAATTTTTCCATATATACTATCTAATTTTCTGCTTTCGTCAATATCACTCTCAAATAAATCAGCACTTATATTACCTTCTTTTATTGGCAACGTTCCGAATTTATACGATTTGTTATATGTTTTTATCCATTCATAGAGTGCATTGCTCTGTACTCCACCAATGTCTTTCAAATCAGCATATGGATCGTATTCTCCTATGTTATCCACTTCAAAAAGGTAATACAATGCAGGGCATGGATCTTGTGTTACTTGAAATATTTCTCCAACATTCCATCCCCATAAGGCTAAATTTGCTTCTTGCATAGTCCAATCCACCATTAAACCGTAATCACTATCAAGCCTTTCTCTTTGTGGAATAATGTCATACCAATCCTTACTTTCTTCGGCATATACACCAAGTAATTTTCTAACCTCATTTGCAAAATCCGAATTACTTGTTACTACAATTTCCTTTGTTTTGTACTCATACCATTCTGCTTTTATTCTCTGTAATTTACCATATGTATCAATGTACTTTTTAGGGACTGAAAAATATACTGTGTCAAGCTGATTTTGGTGTCCTGCGCCAAGTGCAGATGTCATTGAACGATAAAATGTATGCTTTACATTAAGGCTTATTGTTTCAAGAAACTCAATATCACAATCAAGTGTGCTTGAAGCTAACGGATCAGGTCCGTAGCCCTTTGCATATCCCGTGAAAACATAAGTGCCTCCAACCGGGTAATCGGTTGCATTGTCGCTTGTATATGTTGCAAGCTCAATTCCCGAAACATAATATTTACGTTCATTTGAATTTACTCTATCAGCAAAATGCGTTCCGTTTACCTCTTTGTCAACTACCTTAAATTTGTAGAAAAGGTTTTTATAATCGCCGTTTTCCACTCTTGAACAAAATTCCAATGGAAATTTGTAATAATCATTTGGTTTACCCTCGCCATTAAAGGATATTGCCATCTGAATTTTGTTAAAATTCTGGCTCTTAGACAAATCTAAGCCTTTTGGATTGTAAACATAAACATACAAGCCATAATTATCTCTTTGATTCGCCTTGTAAGAATAGCAATATTCTACGAAGCTTATTACCTGTATATCCTTATTTTCATCATAAGGGAAATCGGCAATATTAAAGGGTTTACCATTTATTGTGCAGTGTCTTAAATCGTCAAGCACATTTGTTTTACTGTAATCTGGGCTGCTCGACTCTTCACTTATTGATGCTGCCACTATACTCATAGGGGTAACGAATACCGATATGAGTACAAGTAGCATTGCGATTACGCCGAGCAGTATCTTTTTAACCACTCTTGCGTGCATCAAAATTGAATCGCCTCCTTGTCAAGCTCTACACCCTCAAGGCTTTCTACGATTGAAAAATTAACCTTTACATACTTATCTCCATCATTTGAATAAATGATAATAGAATACATATTGTCGTATGCTTTGGTTCTGCAATCTTCTACTGCTGAATTAGGGTGTACTGCTCTTAAAATTTGAGTAATGCCACCCTTTGGAGCGATTGTAAAATATGTATCGTGTTCCTCGATAATAAAACCATCAGTTAAGTCCGGCTCTGCTTGGAAGGAATATATTGCGTTATTCATTACAAAATCGAAGTCCTTTCCATTTATCGGATTAGGCACGACTCTTACTGAATAGCCTTTATTTTCCGCATTTCCACCATTCGCCTTTACATATCCTACATCAACCCTTAACGGCTCGTCCTTTGATACCGTGAAGCCTCCACCCACGTCAAATATGGTTTCACCTTCACAAGTTACGAAAAAGTCATAGCCGCCAAAATATACGATAACTCCCATTATCGCAACTAAAAGCATAAGAACGATAAGAATTTTGACTATAAATGTTATAACCTTCATTCTTTCGCCTCCTTACTGCTTAGCAACTGCTACCTTAAAGCTTGTTGAAAGACCAGAAGTCTTTTCTGTTACAGTAACTAAAACGTAACAATCGCTTACGTAAGAACGGAATTTGTCCTTATATGCTCTTGTTCTGCCACCGTCAATTACACTAACTGACTTGTAATAATCTTCAATCGGTTCGTGTGTTTCCACTTGAACAGAATTGCCACTTAATTTAATGGTGATGTAATTCTCCATCAAATCTTCATAATTATAGATTTCATCACTTGCATCATACCAATTCTCGCCACCGCTTCTATATGTTTCATAATAGCCGAGAATTACTGAACCGAAGCCTTTTGTAGTGATTTCATAGTTGTTGTAACCACCCGCTTTTACATCACCTAAAATGCTTTCCTGTTCAATAAGGAATGATGCTGTTGAATTAGGCTGAATTTCATAAGTGTTATTGCTATTTTTAGTAAGTGTTGAACTTACCTTAATGCTTGTAGGTACACCAATATATGTTGCTGTACATTTAGCCTTGAAACCGCCAGTTCTTGTTGTTACAGTGATTATGATTTCACCTGTAAATTGCTTATAACAGTTGACATTTGCTACATTTGAGCCATCACCTGTTGGTACAACCTTAATGTAATCTTGTACATTTTCTGTTTTGGTTGTATCTCCCCAAGCTACACTCCAATCTACCGTTTTGTCCTCTGCTGTTGCTGGAATAATAACTGCGGTGAGTGTTTTTGTTACACAATTTTCACCGATTGTCATAGGAGCTGCGAGCAATTCAATATGTTCGCTATTCTCCATTTCCATGTTAAGCTGTTCATCCAAAGGTGTAGGCTCTACTACTTCACCCAATTTGTCAGGTTCATCAGGAGATGCTTGTACAAAAAGTCCTATTCCTAAGCCCACTACCATAAGGATTAAAATAGCTATTATAATACCTGCTATCTTATTCATTGCTAAATCCTCCTCCGAAATAGTCTGGTACTGTTCCTTTGTCTATGTTGATACCTTCTGCCACATATTCACATCTGAATGGCATTTTATATACGCTTGTGCCATCCTCTAAGTAAACTACGATTTGAAAGAAGGCTTTTGAGCAGTCCACTTCCTCCGGGAAGTAAACTCTCTTGTCTGAATAAACCCACTCTATAACATCTGTAGCTCGATAATCTTCATCAAGAGTAATAGTAAAATATTCCTCTTGCTTATCAATTTCAAAGAACTCTGTTACGTCGGATTTTGTTGCATAAAATGAAGAGTCTTGACCTTGGATTTTGAAATAGAAATTATTGCCGCCCGGAATACATTCAACAGTTACGTAATAGCCCTGTTTTTCTTCTTCCATACCTTCAAAATATGCTATTTCAAATTTTTCAGGTGTTCCTCTTTCAAGCAACATTTCATTTGTGCTTTCTGTAATTTGTGTGCCATTATGCACTAAGTAGAAATTCGCCTTTTGCGACTCTCTTACTACATTTATAGCTATAAAAGCAATAACAGCGACTAAAATAAGCACCACAACCACGATTGCACAAATTCTTAATACCTTATTTGTGTTATTGCTCATTTCTTAAATCACTCTCCAAACTTCAAATAATCAAGCTCGTGAGCATTAAAATCATATGTTGTTTGA
>NZ_JBGVJL010000202.1:0-3196 GCF_045129435.1 Ruminococcus sp.
TAAAAGAAATTGAGATTATTCTTGTTGATGACGGCTCAACAGACGGCAGTAGTGAATTATGCGATAAACTTGCTCAGAGCGACAGCAGAATTATCTGTTTACATATAGAAAATAACGGTGTAAGCAATGCAAGGAATAAAGGTATTGCAGTAGCAAAAGGCGAATACATCGGCTTTTCAGATGCCGATGACTTGCCTGACAAGACTTTGTACGAAACACTATATAACCTTGCTGAAAATAACAAAACTCAGATTTCTATGGTAAAATATGCAACTGTTTTTGAGGACGGAAAAGTAATCAATGATGAAGGCACCAAAGAAATTACCATATATAATGATAAAAATAAAGTACTGTCCGATTTCTTCGCAGGAAAACTTTATTCCGGAGTATATACAAAACTGTTTAAAAGCGAGCTTTGTAAAAACATAAGCTTTGATGTAACGAAATGCATAAATGAAGATAAAATGTTTATTTTTAACGCATTAAGATATGCTGATTCGTGTTGTTATCAGGACATCAGCCTTTACACCTACATACGCAGAGCAGGGTCACTTTCTAACGGCAAATTTTCAGAAAATCAGTTTGGATTAATTAATTCTGCCGATGAAATGGAAAAAATTGTTGCTGACGAGTACCCGCAAATTATAGATTTTGCAAAGGCAAATACTGTGTACTCAAATATGAAGCTGCTTAAAATTATGTGTCTTACACATTGTGAAAAAGAATATAAAGATAAATATAACGATCTTGTAAAAGCTATGAGAGAATACAAAATCAGCTTTTGCAAAAATTACTTAACTAAAAAC
The DNA here is from genome assembly GCF_045129435.1 of Ruminococcus sp. GTDB lineage: Bacteria > Bacillota > Clostridia > Oscillospirales > Acutalibacteraceae > Ruminococcoides. The sequence continues at coordinate 807 of NZ_JBGVJL010000202.1, forward strand.
GATTTTATTAAATGGTTTGCTTTGAAAATTAATAAAAAATTTTTTAAAGCACTTGTAATAAAATTTGCGAGAACCTAAAACAGGGAGGAGGAGAATTTAATGAATATTGGCAATATCACCTTGCGTCAATGCTGGTATTTCATATTAACAATATTTATTCCATTTCTCTGTGTAGGCGGAACTACTTATTTTCCATATCATTTTCGTTTGCCAATAATGATATTTGTTACCGTAGGTTCGTTTGTTATTTTTACAGCGTCAAAAAAGGTAATTAAATTTAATCTTATATCAAGTGTATGGCTGTGCATTTCATTTATGATATGTATATCAAGCTTTGCTTCGTATGATATGAATACAACACTTGAATTTGGTATAGTGTATCTTGTGTGTTCGCTAATGCTGTTTGTCGATTTTCCAAAAGACTTGTGGGCAAAAGTTATATTTGTCTGCAAAATTTTTGCAATAGTAATTGCATTAACGATTATTATTTCTGTATTTATTGATGATTTTGTTTTAAAGTACTTAGGTTTTCTCTCAAACCCTATGAATTATTCTTCTGTGTCAAATCAGATTCACGCTGAGCTTCAGCTTGGCTCATATTCAGGTATAGCAGGCGAAAAAGCCTCTGCTGCACTTATTATGAATGTTGGCATAGCTATTGTTTTTGCTAAGTATTTTTCGGGAATTAAGTGCAAACTTATCGACTTTATTGAGCTTGGATTATTTTTAATTGCCTTAATTCTCACCGGTAAGCGAATGCTTTTTTTAATTCCTATTCTTCTTTTCGTAATAATGATGCTTATGTCAAGCATCAAGCATAGAGTTGCAAAATTTGTTGCAATAGCATTGCTCGGAGTGTGTGCAATACTCATAATGTCTGAATTTATTCCACAGATGTCGGTTATGTATGACCGTATGCTCGGTAACAGAGATAAAGATTATTATGACCCGCTTTCCGGACGAGGAAATCTTTGGAAATATTCCTTTATGATGTTTGCCGAAAGCCCAATTGTCGGTCTTGGTTTTGGTGCTTATAATGATTATGCATATGACCATGGTTACCTATATGATGGTGCAAAATGGAATTACTATGGCCACAATACATACTATGAAATTCTGGGTGAAACTGGCATAATAGGTGCTGTATTAATTTTCGGCATCCTCGTTATTGCATTAATAATGACTATAAAACTAATGATTTCTAAGAAAATAGATAAGCAGTCAAAAATGATATTAATGTTCTCTTTCTACATTCAAGCAATGCTCTTTATATACTGCATTTCCGGTAATGTTTTATTTATGAAAGAGCAGATATTTATGTGGTTTACTGCTATGGCAATGATGCTATCCGTTAAAAATGAATTAAAAATTAAAGATAGATCTTTGCTTCGTGGAGGAAAAATTAATGAATAAAAAGACCGGAATTGTTACATTCCATAATGCACTCAGCTATGGTGCAATACTTCAGAGCTATGCTCTCCAACAGTTTTTATTTCAAAATAACATTGATAATGAAATTATTGATTATCAATGTGAATATATGAATAAACATTATAAAAAGCTTATAAGAGTTGTAAAAGGTATGCGACTTAAATCTTTTGTCGGCTCACTTTTGCAGCTTAAAAACAAAAAGAATTCTTTGCGTCTTTCTAAAGAATTTCAGAATAACTTTTTAAAATGTTCAAAGCCAGTAACAAGAAATACTCTTAATAATATTTCAGACGATTACAGCTTTTTTATTGCCGGCAGTGACCAGGTATGGAGTCCAACATGTGTCGGTTTTGATAAAACCTATTTTCTTGATTTTGCTAAATCTGAGCAGAAATATTCATATGCTGCAAGCTTTGGTACAACCGCAATCCCGGATGATAAAATTGCAGAATATAAAGTGTTGCTTTCTGATTTTCAGCATTATTCTGTTCGTGAGCAAAGCGGTGCTGAACTTGTGCATGATATTACAGGCAAAAATGCTGAAGTGAATATTGACCCTACGCTGTTGCTTACAGCTAAAGAATGGGATAAAATCACTGTAAAAGCACCTATAAACGGGCCTTACATATTTCTCTTTAATGTATTAAAGCCGAAAAAAATGATTGAATATGCAGTTAAACTCGGCAAAGAAAAAAATATGCCAGTGTACTATCTGAATGACAAGCATTTACCTATTAATGGCATTAATTATTTAAAGCCTGCATCTCACAATGAATTTGTAAGTTTAATTAAAAATGCCGAATATGTAGTTACAAATTCATTTCACGGCTCTGCTTTCTCAATTATTTATCATAAAAAGCTTATTATGGAACTTAATACCACTACTAAAAGAAATATTCGCTCTGAGGAATTACTCAAAAGCCTCAATATAACCAACAGAGAAATAGGGGAAGGTCTAA
>NZ_JBGVJL010000203.1:0-7870 GCF_045129435.1 Ruminococcus sp.
AAATAAAAATTTGGAAAACGTTTTTAAATGGTTGTGGGTGTGGGCAAAGCCCACAATACTTTAAATAATACAAAGTTTTGATAGCCAAACAGCTTGCTGTTTGGTGGCTTAATCACAACAGCGATAGCCTTATGATTGCGATAGCAATACAAAACAAAAAAGACATTCTTTTTCTACTTATAAATTATTTCTTATTTTAAAAGGCTGTCGCCTGTTTTGTCAAGCTTTGCTTTAGCACACAAATAGCGTTGCTGTTTGTGCTTGAAAATTTGTAATAAGCATAACTTTTCTTGGGCTTTGCCCAAACCCACGAGCCTTTAAAAAGGCTCGACCTAAATTTTATGTTAATTATCCGAAGCTTTCAGCAAAACCATAATTTATCTCAGTTTTGATAAAGAATAAACTATCTTTTTTAATGAAATGTTAATAACTATGTTAAAGATTGTCACACTGTCACAAAAAAGCAAAAAGCCTTGCTTTCACTAAACGAAAGCAAGGCTTAATTCTTTGCTGAATTTTTGCAACGAAAAATGCCGTTCTATAGTAGAACGGCATTGATTTTCGACTGTCTGTATTAGTTTGCTCTGGTAACCTTACCTGAACGTAAGCAACGGGTGCAAGCATATACACGCTTTGGAGAGCCATCAACAATAGCCTTTACACGCTGTACATTAGGCTTCCAAGTTCTGTTGGAACGTCTGTGTGAGTGAGATACCTTGATGCCGAACTTTACATCCTTACCGCAGAAATCACATTTTGCCATGCGTCTGCACCTCCTTAAAAATCATTTTTCACATCTAACTTTGTTATAATAACAGAAAATGAAGAAAAATGCAAGTGTTTTTTCAAAATTTCTTTTCTTGTTTTTTTATTTGCTTTATTATATAATAGTAATTATATATAGCCTTAGTTTGCTTTTATCTGTATAAATCACGCAAAACATTAGATTTTATGCGGCTTTATGGATTTTTTAAAGAATTTGTGCAATCACTTTTCTAATTGCAGCTAATAAATGAAAAATATTTAATTTTTGGAGGATAATTATGTTACAGCAGATTTTACATGGCTCGTTTAGTATTACTAATGTTGTAGCCTATCTTGTAGCAGTTTTACTTATTATATTTTTGATTTTGCCGTTCCACGAGTGGGCACACGCATTTGTTGCTTATCTGCTTGGCGATAAAGAAGCGAAAATGCGTGGCAGATTAACCCTTAACCCTGTAAGTCACATTGACATCGTGGGTGCACTGGCTATGATATTTGTCGGCTTTGGATGGGCAAAGCCTGTGCCGATAAATCCTAATAACTTTAAAAATCCTAAGGTGGGTATGGCTATCTGTTCGTTGGCAGGCCCTATAGCTAACCTTGTGGCGGGTTATTTGGGACTTGTAATTTACTATATCCTTGCATTTTGCTTTCCTACTTTCTTTTTCTTAAATGAAATAGGCATTGCCATTAAAAGCTTTTTCGCTTTTTATGCGTCTTGCAATGTCAGCCTTGCTGTGTTTAACTTAATTCCAATACCACCGCTTGACGGCTCAAAGATTTTATTTGCATTTTTGCCGTACAAGGCAATCGCTTTTATGACAAAGTACCAGACAGTATTTTCACTTGCTCTCATCTTTGTGCTTTTCACAGGAGGACTAAGCAATGTACTCGGCTTTGCCACAAACGGTATATTCAGCTTCCTGAACGATATTGCATACGCACCGGTTAACTTTTTTGCAGGATTATTTTAAGAGGTAAAAGCTATGGAATCACAGCCTATGCAATACAAGCTTGAGGCGTTTGAAGGCCCGCTTGATTTATTGCTTACCCTAATTTCAAAAAATAAAATAGATATTTACGATATTCCGATAGCCGAGCTTATTGAGCAGTATCTTGAACAAATCAAGGTAATGCAGGAAAATCAGCTTGATATTGAGTCAGAGTTTCTCACAATGGCATCAAGACTTGTGTATATCAAATCTGTAATGCTGTTGCCTAAATATGAGGAAGAGGTTGAAGAACTTAAAAAAGAACTTACCGGACAGCTTATTGAGTATGCAATCTGCCGTCAGATAGCTAAGAAATTCAGCGAGATTTACGATTATGACAGTTTTTTCAGAGAGGCGTCGCCTGTTGAATATGACCTTACATACAACCGTATTCACCCAAGTGAGGACATTGCTAAGGCATATGTGAGTGCTGTGGGCAGAGGAAAAAGCAAGCTGCCACCGCCTGAGTCTGCATTCAGCGTAATAGTAGCAAGAAAATTTGTGTCTGTCAGCAGCAGAATTATCCATGTAATGCGTAAGCTGTGGAAGGGCAGAAGAATAGAGTATCAGGAGCTTTTTGATGCTTGCGAGGAAAAGAGTGAGCTTGTGGCAACCTTTCTTGCCACTCTTGAACTTGTAAAGGGAAAGCGTGTGCGAGTTGACGGTGACGGTGATCACGCTATTGTGTATATGATAGACAATAAGGAGAACAAAGATGTACGATAAAAAAGCGGCGGTCGAGGCAATACTGTTTGCCAGCGGTTCGCCTGTAGAGCCTGAAAAAATTGCTCAGGCTATAGAAATGAAGCCATCTCAGACAGAAAAGCTTATTTTAGAGCTTATGGACGATTACCAAAAGCAGGAGAGGGGCATAACAATAATTAAGCTGAACAAATCATATCAAATGGTGTCGGCTAAGAAATTTGCTCCCGAAATACGCAAGGTGATGGATTTACGCCGAAATACTCCGCTTTCTCAGGCGGCACTTGAGGTGCTTGCTGTGGTAGCATATAATCAGCCTGTTACCAAGGCTTTTGTTGAGCAGGTAAGAGGTGTTGATTGCAGCGGTGTTCTCGGAAGTCTTACTACAAAGGGTCTTGTTGAGGAAAAGGGCAGACTTGAGCTGCCGGGCAGACCTTTGCTTTACGGAACAACCGAAAACTTTTTGAGATGCTTTAATCTTGAAAGCTTAGAAAATCTGCCTCCGCTTCCCGAAAGCGACAAAAACGAAAATTCAGAGGATAACGCAGAAACTGCTGAAAATACAGAAAATGTTGATTCAGTTGAACATGGTGACGAGTAGTTTGTTTGAAGGTGACTGAAATGTTTGATTTTCCCGAACATGAGAATAATTATATATTCTCAAAATCAGATGACTTTACATTTTTTATAACAAGCAACAAAGGCTTTACACGATGCGGAACATATGAAGAACTTCATAAATCATGGCCTTACAACAAATATACAGATAAAATTCCGCAGGGATACGATTGTATTCATTTGGAAGAAAAATTGGTGCAGCTTGAGTACGGCAAGGCTGTTTGGGTTAATAAAAAACCTAATGAAGATATTTTATTCAAGGGATTTTTACTTAGCTTGGAGCGTGAAGAATATAGGCTTAAAGACAGCAAACTGTATAGTGTTATTAATTCAAATGAAAAAAGAATTAATTGTGTTGTAAACTCAAAGGGAGAGTGTATTCCTTTTGGTGATGATGGCTTGACTGAAAATTACGATGAAGCTCTCAGAGTAGCTGTTGAATTATCTAAAAACGAAAGTCTTAAGCCATGGTATAATCCACATGATAAAAAGCCGGCTGACAACGGAAAACCAATACACTATATGGTTTGCAGAGTTTTGAAAATATGTAATTGGCATTGATTTGAGGTGTATGTAGGTTATGGCATCAAGCAAAGAATATTTACAATTTATTTTAGGACAGTTATCTGATTTGGAAGATATTACATACAGAGCAATGCTGGGCGAATTTATTCTTTACTATCGTGGCAAAATAATTGGCGGAATATATGATGACAGATTACTTGTAAAGCCTGTAAAATCCGCTATTTCATATATGCCGACAGCTGTATATGAGTTGCCGTATGAGGGAGCAAAGGAAATGCTTTTAGTAGATGAAGTTGATAATAAAGATTTTCTGACAGGTTTATTCAATGCAATGTATGATGAATTACCGATGCCGAAGGCTAAAAAGAAGAGGTAGGCAATATTTTTATATTTAAAATATAAAGGGGAAGGGGGTTGTTAATACTGAACGGAATATTTTATTTTTCTTCAACCGGCAACAGCTTATATTTATCAAAAAGAATTAAAAGTAAACTTGGAGGAAAAATTATCTATATCCCTAATTATAAAGGTAATGCAAGTGAATTTGAGAAAATCATCGTTGTTTCTCCGATTTATTCATTTGGGTTGCCTGTACATACTTATAATTTTTTGCTAAATGTTAATAGTAATTCTAAGATATATGTTGTTTTAAATTATGGCGGTATGGCTGGTGGTGCAGATGTATTCACATATGATTTTGCAAAGGAAAACAACAAAAATATACTTGGCGTATTTAAAATGCTTATGCCTGAGAATTATACATTGACATTTTCTACACCAGGTATTTATAATAAAATGATACTAAAAAAATCATTGAAAAAAATTGATGATATTATTTTAAAAATAAAACAGAATGGTTTTTTTATACCTAAAAAAGTAAAAACAAATGAAAAAATTTATTTTACCAATAAATCTAATTGGCATTTAATAGCTGATGATTTTTCTGTAAAGAAAAATTGTGCTAAATGTGGAAAGTGCGTTGAAATTTGCCCTGCAAATAACATTGTTTTTGAAAATGGAGAAATTACATTCAAAGATAATTGCGTTTCTTGCCTTGGTTGCTATCATAGGTGTCCTCAAAAAGCTATTGTTTATAAGCATAGAAATAAGAAAGGCAGATATATAAATCCGTTTATCAATGAAAACGAAATAGGAATGAATTTTTGAATTTAAAAGGAAAATTAAGATGGATTTATATGAATTGATTGAAAATGAATTATTTGATAAAAAATCAATATCTGCTTTAATTTGGCTTATTGCTAATGGGCGTGAATTAGAAGCAAAATATGAAGGTCATTCAATTTTTATTTCTTCTTCAAACTTAAAGAACAAGGCATCAATTTTGGTTGATAAAAAAGAATATACATTTGATTCCATTGAGATTTTACTTCAGACGGCAAAAATTGATGAGAATAGGTTAATTGATGTTTGGAATGATGTAGACTTTGAATACTTGTATTAGTAAAAATAAATTTACTCGGAGGAGGTTTTGCCTTGCTCTGGCTGTATATACTGCTGGGGATAGTCTTATTTTTTATAATAATTCTTGCTATTCCCATAAAGGTTTGCGTAAGATATAATAAAAAATTCTTTTGCAGACTGCACATAGGCTTTGTAAAGATTATTCTTTACCCGCCTGTGCCAAAGAAAAAGAAACCTAAAAAGAAGAAAAAAAACGAACAGCCGCAAAAACCTGCACCTAAAAAAGAAGAAAAGCCTAAGGATAATTTTTTAAAAGAACTTGGACTTTCGGGCGTTGTAAATCTTTTTACAAAGATTACAGAGCTTGCCGCAGGTGTATTAAAAGACTTTTTTGCACACATAATAATCAAAAGCTTTGCATTGAGCATAAAGGTTGGCGGCAAAGATGCTGCCGATACCGCTATAAATTACGGCAAAGTATGCTCGGTGGTTTATCCGCTTACAAGTGCGGTTATAAGCTCAATGAAATATTCGCATTACGGTGTTGATATTTTACCTGATTTTACAGAGGGTGCGGAAACTAAGGTTGAGTTTTTTGCAATATTTAAAACAAGGGTAGTTCATCTTGTGAAAATTGTCTTTAAATACGGCTTTAAAGCACTGAAAATGCTTTTAGAGCTAAAGACAGCTACAGAAGATTAAAATATATGATATATAGCGTAGTAATACGCTGACATAAAGCGAAAAGGAGAATTACTATGGAACATCCTATTGGAAATCTTATGGACACTACTATGAACAAAATCAAGGAAATGGTAGATGTAAATACTATTGTTGGAGAGCCGATTACAGCTCCTGACGGCACACTTATTATTCCTGTTTCAAAGGTAACCTATGGCTTTGCGGCAGGCGGTTCTGACCTTCCTACCAAAAAGGAAAACAAGGATTGCTTTGGCGGCGGCAGCGGTGCAGGCGTTACAATTCAGCCTGTGGCTTTTTTAACTGTTTATCAGGGCGATGTAAGACTTGTTTCGGTTGACAGCAACGGCAGTACCGCAGAGGGTATTGTGGGTATGATTCCCGATGTTTTGCAGAAGGTAAAGGGAATGTTCAGCAAGAAAAAAGATGCCGACGATTTCTCGGAAATCACTCAGGACGATATAGATATGGTGTAATTTATAGCAAAGCCTCCGCATAAAATATTTCGGAGGCGAGCTTATGAAAAAAATACTTTCCGTTGTTCTTGTTGTGGTGACCTTTGTTTCTGCTACGCAGATTACTGCATTTGCACAATCCGACAAGCCGACAGTCAATGCTCAGGCTTGCGTGTTGTATTGTGTTGATGACGGAAAAGTATATTTTTCTATAAATGAAAATAAAAAGATGAAGCCTGCAAGCACCACAAAGCTGATGACTTCACTTATTACGCTTGAGTATGCAGACTCAGCCGACAAGGTTGTGACCTTTACAAAGGATATGACAGCCGAGGGAAGTTCAATGTACCTGAAAGTGGGCGAAAAGGTAAGACTCAGCGACTTGGCGGCAGGAATGATGATGGCATCGGGAAATGATGCAGCAAACGCAGCGGCAATTTCTATTGCAGGCAGTGCAGAGAAGTTTTCTGAACTTATGAACAACCGTGCGGCGGTAATCGGAATGAAAAACACCCATTTTGTAACGCCGAGCGGACTTGATGATGAAAACCATTATTCCACAGCATACGATATGGCTCTGCTGATGAGCTATGCACTTGAGAACGAAAGCTTTGCAAAGCTTACTTCTCAGAAAAAGGCTACAGTTGAGTTTGTAGAGCCTGTCTCAAAGAAAACAACCTACTCAAACCATAACCGACTGCTTTCTATGTATGAGTATTGTACAGGCGGAAAAACAGGCTACACAATGGCGGCAGGCAGATGTTTGGTATCCTCCGCAAAAAAGTACGGACTTACATTTGTTTGTGTTACGCTCAATGATAGAAACGACTGGAACGACCATATTGCTCTTTATAATTATGGATTTTCACAGCTTGCCTGCGTAGAATGTGACGATTCCGACTATTATCTTGAAATCCCCTGCACAGGCGGAGATGATGAAAGCATAAGCGTTACAGGCACAAAGGGCAAAAATGTTGTTGTGCCGTTTGATAAAAAGGGCAGTGTTGAGAGAACTGTATATGCCGACAATTTTTTGTATGCTCCTGTAAAGGACGGCGATGTTGTGGGCAGAATTGAATACACGCTTGACGGCAAAAAGCTTGCAAGCACAAATCTTATTGCTGTTGAATACAGCAATTCGCAGAATAAAACCAAAAGTATTTGGACTAAAATAAAGGAATTTTTTACATATGGCAAAGAATGAACCAATCAGACTTCAAAAATTATTATCACAATGTGGAATAGCATCAAGAAGAAAAGCCGAGCAGATGATTATTGACGGTCATGTAAAGGTGAACGGCAAAACCGCTCAGCTTGGCGATAAGGTAAGACCAACCGACAAGGTGTTTGTAAAGGGTAAGCGTGTGCTTACAAATGCAAAGCCGTCTTACCGCTATATTATGCTCAATAAGCCGAGAGGTTTTATTACCACAATGAACGATGAGCGTGGCAGAAAATGTGTGGCTCAGCTTGTTGAAGATGTCGGCACAAGAGTTTATCCTATCGGCAGACTTGACAAGGACTCGGAGGGTATGCTTATTCTCACAAATGACGGTGAGCTTGCAAATAAAATTATGCACCCTAAGAACAGTGTTTATAAAATTTACAGAGTTACGGTTCGTCCGTCTATTGACGAGGATCAGCTTGTAAAGCTTGAAACAGGCATTGAGCTTGACGGAGTAAAAACCGCAC
>NZ_JBGVJL010000204.1:0-3567 GCF_045129435.1 Ruminococcus sp.
GTTAAAAAGCGTGGAGATGATATTACATTTTTACGCAGAATTATTCCCGGCGGTGCTGATGACAGCTACGGTATTGAGGTAGCGAAGCTTGCAGGTATTCCGAACTCTATTATAAACAGAGCAAAGGAAATTTTAAAAGAACTTGAGTCGGGAAAAAACGCACCGACTGTTATTAAAGAAAAAAATGACGATGTGCAGATGTCGCTTATTTCAAATGATAATGCAGTTGTAGAGCGACTTTCTGAAATCGATTTAAATACCTTGACTCCGATTGAAGCAATTAATCTGCTTTATGAGCTTAAGGGTATGATATAAAAATCAGTAAAGGCAGGTGAGAATATGGGCGTTATTAATGTACTTGATAAGCATATTGCTGAATTGATTGCAGCGGGAGAAGTTGTTGAAAGACCTTCTTCTGTTATAAAAGAGCTTGTCGAAAATTCTATTGACGCAGGAGCTAAAAATATTACTGTTGAGATAAAAAACGGCGGTACAACCTTTATGCGTGTTGCTGATGATGGTTGTGGCATTTACAGAGATGACATCAAAAAAGCATTTTTGCGACACGCAACAAGTAAAGTCAAAACAGCCAATGACCTTGATACAATTTCAACTCTTGGCTTTCGCGGCGAGGCACTTGCATCTATCAGTGCAGTTTCAAGACTTCAGGTAATAACAAAAAATGAAAATGAAGAAATCGGAAGCTGCTATGAGATGGAGGGCGGCGATGAAATTTCGCTTGAAGAGGCCGGCTGTCCTACAGGCACAACCTTTGTAATAAGAGATTTGTTCTACAATATTCCTGCTCGTTCAAAATTTCTTAAAAAAGATGTTGCAGAGGGCAATGCAGTTTCTGCTCTTATGGATAAAATCGTCCTTTCTCACCCTGAAGTTGCTTTTACTTTTATTCGTGACGGCAAACAGGTTTTGCGTACTTTCGGTGACGGAAAGCTAATTTCTGCCATTTATTCAGTCTTTGGCAAAGACTTTGCAAAAGGACTCATTCCTGTTGATTACACGCTCGATTCTGTTACTGTCAAAGGTTATATCTCAAAGCCGATTAATTCAAGACCAAACAGAAATATGCAAAACTTTTTCATAAACGGAAGATTTGTTAAAACAAGAACAGGTATGGCTGCTTTAGAGGAAGCTTACAAAGGCGCAATTATGGTAGGAAAATTTCCGTCAGCAGTTTTGCAGCTTACATTGCCTTATGAAATTATTGATGTAAATGTTCACCCTGCAAAGGTTGAAGTTCGTTTTATAAATGAAAGACCGGTGTTTGATGCAATTTATCATGCGGTAAAATCCGCTTTGCAGCGTGGCGATGAACGAAAGCAAGTTTCTTTTAAAGAAAATACGGCTTTTAATGAAATTAAAAAGGTTAATCCTTTTACAAACGCACAGGCTATCTTTTCAAGAGCTGAAAAATCTGAAAATAAACCCATTGCACCTCAAACAAAGCCAACGCAGCCGATTTATAAAAAGCCTGAGCCAAAGCCGTACAATCCGTTTGATGAGCTTGATTTAAAGGAAGAAAAGCAAGAACCGGTTACTATTGACAATCTGAAAATGTCAGATTCATCAGACCCGTTTGATATTTACTCAAAGCAGGCAATAAAAAGAAATACCGAACTTGAACAGAAAAAGCAGGAATTTTCAAAACAGAAATTTGAAAAAGGCGAACAGCTTATTTTAAAGGCTGCACAGGAAGAAGAGCCTGCAACAGTACAGAATACACAGCATAATATTGAAGAGCCTGTTTTACCTCAGATTGAGGAAAAAACAGAGCCTGATACTATAAATAATAAAACAGAAAACAACGAAGAAATCACCGAGTTGCCTAAAGAACAGACTAAGCTTAGGTTTATCGGTGAAGCGTTCGATACATATATAATCGTTGAGAAAAACGATAAAGAAGTTTTAATCATAGACAAACACGCGGCACACGAAAGAATTATTTATGAAAAACTGAAAGCTGATAAAGGTTCAGCTAATGTTCAGTATCTGCTCACACCGATTACAGTTACTCTTGATAAAACAGACTATGATGCGGCAATCAGCAATCTTGATATGTTTGCTAAATGTTCGTTTGATGTAGATGACTTTGGTAACGGTACTTTGCTTGTAAGATCAGCTCCGCAGTATCTTGCTGCAACAGAAATTGCAGATTGTATCACTGAAATGAGCGGATATATTGCAAGCGGAAAGAAAGATATTTTTACCGAAAAAATGGACTGGTTTTATCATAATGTTTCGTGTCGCTCTGCAATCAAGGCAGGCAATAAAAGTACTCCGCAGGAACTTATGGATATTGCCTGGACTCTTGAAAAAAATCCGCAGATTAAGTATTGCCCGCATGGCAGACCAATCTGTATAGTAATGACAAAGTATGAAATTGAAAAACAATTTGGCAGGTTGTGATTTTTTGAAATTACCGATTAAGCTTATTTCAGTTGTCGGACCTACGGCGTCGGGCAAAACAGCACTTGCAGTTGAACTTGCAAAGAAGTACAATGGTGAGATTATCTCTGCTGATTCAATGCAAATTTACAAAGGAATGAGCATAGCTACCGCAAAGCCGAGTGATAAAGAAAAGCAGGGAATACCGCATCATCTTATGGATTTTTTGCCAAGCGACAAAACTTATTCTGTAGCTGATTTTGTAAACGATGCAAAAGCCTGTATTGAAGATATTGTGTCAAGGGGAAAGCTTCCGATAATTGCCGGCGGCACAGGGCTTTATGTTGATTCGCTATTAAATGGCATTTCCTTTGAAAAGCAGGAGAGAAACGAAGATATTTCTAATGAGCTTTTTGAATTGTATCAGCAAAAAGGTGTTGATTATTTGCTTGATATGCTATCGAAATTTGACAGCGAGTCAGCCGATAATCTTAGAGAACAACGAAATGTAAAGCGAATTATTAGAGCTATTGAATTTTATAAAACCTCCGGAATTACTATAAGTGAGCATAACAGAAACTCAAGGCAAAATGAGTCCCCATATGAACCAATTAACCTTGGACTAAAATATGAGGACAGACAAAAGCTTTATGACAGAATAAATTTAAGAGTTGACCTAATGCTTGAAAATGGACTTGTTGAAGAAGCAAAAGAGGTACTTTCGCAAAGCCTTAGTTCGACCTCAAAAATGGCTATTGGATACAAAGAGCTGATACCGTATTTTAACGGTGAACGCTCACTTGATGAATGTATAGAAATTTTAAAAAGAGAAACAAGAAGATACGCTAAGCGTCAACTTACCTGGTTTAATCGTGATAAGGATATAAATTGGATTTTAGTTGACAAATTTAACGGCTTTGATGATATTTTTAATTACGCACAAACAATAATTGACAAAGGACTGTGATATATGGACAAGCTGTTGTTCAGAAAAATTCTGGTTGCAGGTCTTACCGCACTTGCAATTATTTATGTTGTTTATCTGTTGCTAAGTGCAAACTTTAATGTAGTGCCAACAGAAAATGCAGAGCAGGTAACTGTTACTGACAAGATATATTCTAATGGTTACATTATCCGAGATGAAACCTATGTAAATAATGATTC
>NZ_JBGVJL010000205.1:0-17512 GCF_045129435.1 Ruminococcus sp.
CCTTTAAAAAGGCTCGACCTAAATTTCTTTGTCCGAGCAGAAAGCATAGACAATCTCAATACTTTTAACACCCGACCGTTACTAAGTTATTGTCGGGAAGAAAAAATTATTATTTTGCAAACTATCTTCTCGTAATAAAAATCACAATTTACCCCAACTATTGAAACAGAACCATTTATAAAAGTGAAAAAGCAACAGCAGAGATTGCTCTCGTCTGTTGCTTTTTTAGGGGTAATAGGGTTATAGAAGAAATTTATGTTATGTAGTTGATAGCTGATTAATAAGATAAGCTCATCTGCTAATCTTTGATTAGATTATATCAAAATTTTATTTCTTTGCAAATTGCAAATGCAACGATTTGCGCAATTCGGTATAAAATTATTGTTAAATTTTTTATTGAACATTCACTAATAAATCAATAATCAACTCATTATACATAATAAAATAGTAATTAATAACTATTTTTATAATAAGCAGACAAATCACAATTTTTGTAAAATTGTAAAATTATCGCCATTAAAATCTATTAAACCTTCTTTTTTCATCTTATTAAGTTCTCGAGAAAGTGCTGATTTATCTACACTCAAATAATCCGCAAAATCCTGTCTTGAGCCTTCAACACAAAAACTGGAGCTTCCGTCACGCTTCTCTCTAAATTCAAAATATCGCATAATTTTCTTTCTTATAGAGCGTTCAGAAAGTACAATTTGATATTCCAGAGAACGAAGTTCCACTTTCTCAAAAAGGACGAAAAGATTTTTAAGCAATTTTTGCTGAATTATAATTGTTTTATAATCTTCATTTTTTATTTTTGCAAAATCCAGAAACAGAATAGTTGAATCACCATGTGAAACAATTTCAATGTCACAATGTGTAGTTCGTGGGGCGGCAGTAATCAGCCAACCAATGCTGTCACTATACACTCTGCCCAGAATCTCTCGCACACCCTCTGAATTGTACTTCTGAATCTGAGCCGCACCCTCAAGCACAAAAGCAGAGTACTTATGGATCTTTCCCGAACTAACTATAATATCCTCGTCCTCATAGCTTTGAATTTTATAATCATATTCCACAAGAGCCTGCTCGATTTCTTCATCTGTAAAACCTTTAAAAACCGGGTGCTGTCTGAGGAATTCAAAGTGCTGTTCCATATTTCCTCCGATAATAATATATCCGCAATGCAAAATATCCGCACCAAAAAGATACGGATATTCTTGTCTGTAAAAGATTTACCGATAATATCGTACTTTATGCAGAATTATAAAATTGAATCAGCCAGCTCTGCAAGCTGAGACTCATTTTCTTTTGTCATAGTTGAGCGAATTGTAACCTTAACATCTGACAGCTCAATACCCTTCATCTCGTCAAAATAAGGTTGCATAGCCTTTGCTGCACAAGGTGCCCAAGAACCGTTTTCAATCATAGCGACCTTGCGGTTCTTGTATCCCTTTATTTTAAGATGATGTAAGAAATCATTCATAATCGGGAACACTCCGCCGTCATATGAAGGTGCAGCGACAATAAGTGTTGAATACTTGAATGCATCTTCAATATTTTCTGCCATATCACTTCTTGAAAGATCAGAAATTGCAATTTTCTTATCTGTTTTCTCTTTGAGAATATCATAAAGCTTTAACGCAGCCTTTTCGGTGTTGCCGTGAATTGAGCAATATGCAATAAATACACCGTCAACCTCAGGCTCATATTTGCTCCAAATATCGTAAAGATTGATGTAATAACCAAGATTTTCTGTAAGAATTGGGCCATGAAGTGGGCAGATTTTCTCAATATCAAGCTTAGCTGCCTTTTTAAGCAATGCCTGTACCTGCACACCATATTTACCGCAGATGTTAAAGTAATATCTTCTTGCTTCGCATGCCCAGTCCTCGTCAGTATCAAGAGCACCGAATTTGCCAAAACCATCGGCAGAGAAAAGCACCTTTTCACTGCTTTCATATGTAACCATAACCTCCGGCCAATGTACCATAGGAGCCATATAGAAAGAAAGTGTGTGTTCGCCAAGGCTAAGGGTGTCACCCTCTTTAACAGTTACAGTTCTGTCTGTGAGGTCAATGTCAAAAAATTGAGGCAACATATTAAATGTTTTTGCATTACCCACAAGCTTCATTTCAGGATACTTATCGGCAAGTGCTTTAATATTTGATGCGTGATCAGGCTCAAGGTGATTGATAACAAGGTAATCAGGTTTTTTACCGTCAAGGGTTTTTTCAAGATTTTCAAACCACTCGTCAGTCTTTCTCTTGTCTACAGTATCGAGTACGCAGATTTTTTCATCAAGAATAACATATGAGTTGTAAGAAATGCCGTTTGGCACAATGTACTGACTTTCAAAAAGGTCAATAGTTTTATCATCTACGCCAATATATTTTATAGCGTTTGAAATTTCAATGTTCATCTTATTCGCTCCTTTAATAAAATCATAATATATTTTATTAATTAAATTATACCATAATAAGGTATATTTTTCAATAGATTTTGTAATATAAATCAACTGTAAACAATAATCAGTAATTTTTTGGCATTTATGCAACAAATATCGCAATTATCACAACTGCTATTGTGGTAACAACTTCAAAAAACATAGGTGCTGAGTTTAATTCTAAATTATGTGAAAATTCAATCATATTAAGCATAGACGGCAGCTCCTTATGCACCACTTTATAGCACACAATAGTATTAAAATATCTTGCGATCTGATAGCCGACCATACCAAATGCAATCATAATAATTTCAGCGGAAATTTTTACAAAAATTACTTTATTAAAAATAAAAATTACCAATAAAAGCAACGCACTAATAATCATACCTAAAGCAATATTTCCGCCTGATATTTTACAGTCAAGCTCGCTATATGAAAACTTCCAAAAGCAAATATTGCCACATAAGAGTAAAACTGCAACTATTATTTTAATTAGAATACTATGTGCATTTAAAATTTCATTATAAAAAAGCAATTTGCTCAGGATTAAAAGTATAACATTATACAAACACAATCCTATATCCCCTACTGCTATCTTTTTGCTCATACTATACCTACCTAAAATATCGTATAAAAAGACGGCACTTATTAAAGTACCGTCTTAAACATAAAATTAAATTTAATTAGCCAAGCTTTGCAGCGAGAAGATTACCCATATTATACATGCCGGCACCCTGGTCTGCAAGGTAAACAGCGGCATTTACAGCACCAACTGCGAAAACCTCTTTAGACTGAGCCTGATGTGAAATTGTAACTACCTCGTCATGACCTGCAAAAATCACCTCGTGCTCACCAACGATAGTACCGCCTCTTACGGAGTGGATACCAATTTCATTCTTAGCACGCTTTTTGCGGTAAGAATGGCGGTCATACACATACTGTGGTTCTTCTGCAAGTGTGTCTGAAATGCCGTCAGCAATCATAAGAGCAGTGCCGCTTGGAGCATCAATTTTCTGATTATGGTGCTTTTCAACAATCTCAATGTCAAAATCAGCAGCACCTAAAATCTTAGCAGCTTCCTTAGAAAGCTCAATAAGAAGATTAATGCCGAGTGACATATTTCCGGAATAGAAAATTGCTACGCTTTCAGATGCCTTTTTAATTTTCTCAACCTGCTCAGGTGAATAGCCTGTTGTGCAAAGTACACATGGTACTTTGTTCTCAAGTGCATATGCAAGCACATCATCAAGAGATGCAGGATTTGAAAAATCTATAATAACATCAGCCTTTTCGTTTGAAGCAGAAAGGCTTGCAAATACCGGATAATCATATGCAGAAGTACCATAAGGATCTGCACCAAAAATAATTTTACAGTCGTTTCTTGACTGAACAGCTGAAGTAACAGCTTTACCCATTTTTCCGTTACAGCCGACAAGAGCTATATTTACCATTTTAAACTTCCCCTTTTGTACGAATTACTTTGCGTGCTTACCGAGAAGATCGTACTTAGCAAGGCAGTCCTTCAAATCATGATAGCCTGCTGCACTCATCGGAACGAGCGGAAGTCTGCACTCACCACAGTCAAAGCCAAAGAGGTTCATAGCTGTCTTGATTGGAATAGGATTTACATCATTAAACATAATGTTCATAAGCTCAAGGTAGTGGAAGTGGAGCTTCTGAGCCTCAGCAAAGTCATTTTCAAGGCAAAGCTGACAAATCTTATGCATTTCAGCAGGGCAAATATTTGCGAAAACTGAAATTACACCCAAAGCACCGAGTGACATAAACGGAACAGTCTGATCGTCATTACCTGAGTAAATGTCGAGGTTGTCACCGCAAAGTGATCGGATAAGAGCAACCTGAGAAATATTGCCGCTTGCCTCTTTTGCGGCAACAATGTTAGGATGCTTACAAAGTTCCTCGTATGTTTTAGGCTGAATATTGCAGCCTGTTCTTGACGGAACATTATAAAGAATAATAGGAAGGTCAACAGCGTCTGCAATTACATTGAAGTGCTTTACAAGACCTGCCTGTGAAGTTTTATTGTAATATGGAGTTACACAAAGGAGTGCGTCTGCACCGGTTTTCTGAGCAGACTTTGAAAGCATTACAGCTGTAGAAGTATCGTTGCTGCCTGTACCTGCAATAACAGGAATTCTTCCGTTGATTTTCTCTGATACGAAAGAAAGCACTTTACAATGTTCTTCCTCCGAAAGAGTTGCTGCCTCGCCTGTTGTACCGCAAGCGATAATGGCATCTGTACCGTTTTCAACATGGAATTCAAGCAACTGCTCAAGTACATCATAATTTACGCTGCCGTCAGAATTCATCGGTGTTACAAGAGCAACGCCGGAACCTGTGAAAATGTGATTTCCCATAATTTACCTCCATTTAAGATTTTTAATTAATTTATAGGCTATAAGCTATAATTAGTCCATATAACCTTCAGCACAAAGAAGCTCTGCAAGCAATACTGCACCGCCTGCTGCACCTCTTAATGTGTTATGTGACATACATACAAACTTGTAGTCATACTGTGTGTCTTCTCTGAGTCTGCCTACTGATACAGCCATACCGTTCTCAAGGTTTCTCTCGCTCTTAATCTGTGGGCGGTCAGGCTCTGTGAAGTAGTGTAAGAACTGCTTTGGTGCACTTGGAAGCTCAAGCTCCTGTGCTCTGCCCTTGTATGACTCCCAGATTTTGATGATTTCTTCTACTGACGGTTTCTTTACGCCATCCTTAAATGACATAAATACAGCAGCTGTGTGACCGTCTGATACAGGTACACGAATGCACTGAGCTGTGATAGCAATATCGTCTGTCTTAACGATTTCGCCGTTCTCAATGTGACCCCAAATCTTGAGTGGCTCCTGCTCTGACTTCTCTTCCTCACCACCGATGTAAGGAATAACATTATCAATCATCTCAGGCCATGTCTTAAATGTTTTACCTGCACCTGAAATCGCCTGATATGTGCAAGCGAGAACCTTATCTACGCCAAGCTCCTTGAGTGGGTGGATAGCAGGAACATAGCTCTGGAGTGAGCAGTTAGACTTAACAGCAATAAAGCCTCTCTTTGTACCGAGTCTTTTTCTCTGCTCGTCAATGATCTTAATGTGATCAGCGTTAATCTCCGGAATAACCATTGGAACATCAGGAGTAAATCTGTGAGCTGAGTTGTTAGATACGATTGGACATTCAGCCTTTGCATATCTTTCCTCAAGAGCCTTGATTTCGTCTTTCTTCATATTTACAGCACAGAAACAGAAGTCAACCTGAGAAGCAACCTCTTCAACATTTTCTGCGTCAACAATAACCATATCTTTATATTTCTCTGGAAGATCCTTTGTCATATGCCATCTTCCCTCTACTACATCACCGTACTTTTTGCCGGCACTTCTTGCACTTGCGGCAAGAACCTTTACCTCAAACCATGGGTGATTCTCAAGAAGGAGAGCAAAACGCTGACCAACCATACCTGTTGCACCAATAATACCTACCTTAAATTTCTTCTGATTCACAACAATTCCTCCGAATGAAATATTTTTTATAAAAAGCAGTTGCCTTATTTGCTAAAATATTATATTATTAAGACAGTGTGTTTTGCAAAAGAAGATTTGTCGAACAAACGCACAAACTGCTCATATTAAATTATAATATATCATTTAATATTTATAATGTCAATTATTTTTGCAATCACAAACACAAATTTTTAAATTTTTTCACCTTAAACACTAAGGTTTTTTCTTGAGAGGAACTAAAAATGAAAACAAGTGATTTTTACTACGATTTACCAAAGGAGCTAATAGCTCAAACTCCGGTTGAACCTCGTGACAGCTCAAGACTTATGCTGCTTGACAGAAACACAGGCGAAATCGACCACAAGCATTTTTACGACATAATCGACAGCTTAAATCCGGGTGACCTGCTCGTTGCTAACGATTCAAGAGTATTGCCTGCAAGAATTTACGGAATTAAAGACGAAACAGGTGCAAGGGTTGAATTTTTGCTGTTAAGGCAGATTACAGGCAACCGTTGGGAAGCACTCTGCAAGCCGGGCAAAAAAGCAAGAGAGGGTACTTCATTCACCTTTGGCGACGGACTTCTCAGAGCAACTGTTGCAGAGGTTAAAGATGACGGCAACAGAATTGTTGACTTTGAATGTGACGAAAACTTTTTCAGCACACTTGACAAAATCGGTCAGATGCCGCTTCCGCCATATATCACTGAGGAATTGAAGGACAAAGAGCGTTATCAAACTGTTTACAGCCACGAATTAGGCTCTGCCGCTGCACCTACAGCAGGACTTCACTTTACAAAGGAGCTTATGCAGAGGATAAAGGACAAGGGTGTGAACATTGCTTATGTAACGCTTCATGTCGGACTTGGTACATTCCGTCCCGTTAAGGTTGACGATGTGACAAACCATAAGATGCACAGCGAACACTACGAAATTCCCGAGGAAACCGCAAAACTCATTAACGAAACCAAGAGAAACGGCGGCAGAGTAATTGCTGTCGGCACAACCTCCTGCCGTACTCTTGAAAGCGTTGCTTCATTCTATGGAGAAATCAAGCCTTGCGAGGGATTTACCGATATTTTCATTTACCCCGGTTATGAATTCAAGGTTCTTGACGGACTTATCACTAACTTTCACCTCCCCGAAAGCACTCTGATTATGCTTGTAAGTGCGTTTGCAGGCTATGACAATGTAATGAATGCCTACAAAACCGCCGTAGAAGAAAAATACAGATTCTTTTCATTTGGTGACGCAATGTTTATTTCTTAAATCTTAAATCATTATTGCGAATTTAAAAGGAGATTATATATGTTAAAAATTATAAAAACTGAGGGCAACGCTCGCCGTGGCGAATTTGTTACCCCTCACGGAACTGTTCAAACTCCGGCTTTTATGAATGTTGCCACCTGCGGAGCAATAAAAGGTGCTGTGTCTGCACTCGACTTAAAACAGATTAAATGTCAGGTACAGCTCTGCAACACCTACCACCTGCATTTAAGACCTGGTGATGAAAAGGTTAAACAGCTTGGCGGACTTCATAAATTCACCCGTTGGGACGGTCCAATCCTTACCGACAGCGGCGGATTCCAGGTGTTTTCACTTGCAAAGCTGAGAAATATCAAAGAAGAAGGCGTTTACTTCAATTCTCACATTGACGGCAGAAAAATATTTATGGGACCGGAGGAAAGTATGCGTATTCAGTCAAAACTCGGCTCAACCATTGCCATGGCTTTTGATGAATGTGTAGAGAACCCTTCACCATATGATTACACCAAAAAAAGTGTTGAGCGTACTACACGCTGGCTCAAAAGATGCGTAACAGAAATGAATCGCCTTAACTCACTTGAGGACACAATTAACCCTCAACAGATGCTTTTTGGCATAAATCAGGGCGGCATATACAAAGACCTGCGTATTAATCATATGAAAGAAATCGCAGACCTTGACCTTCCGGGTTATTCTATCGGCGGTCTTGCTGTTGGCGAACCTACTGAAACAATGTATGAAATTATTGAGGAGGTTGAGCCTTACGCACCAAAGAACAAACCAAGATATCTTATGGGCGTTGGTACTCCTGTAAATATTCTTGAGGGGATCGCAAGAGGTATTGATATTTTCGACTGCGTAATGCCAAGCCGAAATGCAAGACACGGTCAGCTTTTTACTTGGGAAGGTGTACGCAACCTTAACAATGCAAAATATGAATTAGATGAGCGTCCTATTGACGAGCATTGCGATTGCCCTGCCTGCCGTAATTTTTCAAGGGCATATATCAGACATTTACTTAAAAGCGGTGAAATGCTCGGTATGCGACTTGCTGTACTTCACAATCTGTATTTTTACAACAACCTTACAGAAGTCATCAGAGAACAGCTTGACAACGGTACTTTTACAGAATTTTACAATAAATATCGCAATATTCTGGGAGTGCGAATTTAATACAAATATTTTTTAAAAAACTTCTTGCAAGATTAGTATAAAGCTGTTATAATCAATGTATTGTATGAAAGGAATGACTATTATGAATTTTTTAAATCAAGTTGTACTTGCTGATGCTAACCCTATGGGTACATACGGTATGATTATTATTTGGGTTTTGGTATTTGCTGCAATGTATTTCTTTATTTTGCGTCCAAGCTCAAAGAAGAAAAAAGAAGAAGCTCAGATGAGAAACTCTCTTGAAATCGGTGATGAAATTACAACAATCGGCGGTATTATGGGCAGAGTTGTTGCTATTAAAGACGACGAAGACGCTATTATCATTGAAACCGGTTCAGACAGAGTAAAGATGAAATTTAAAAAGTGGTGCATCTCTACTGTTGACACAGTTAAGGAAGCTCCTGCAAAGGAAAAGTCTGCTGATGAAAAAACAGAAAAGACTGAGAAAAAGGGTCTTTTCGGCAAAAAGAAAAAAGACGAAGAAAATAAGTAATTCGGTTGTTTTCGCTTTAGTCAAATAATTTTGAATTAAATATCATTCTCTCGAATATATATGAGTAGTAATATTTATATTATTCGGGGGAATTTTTATGTCTGATAAAAAGCAGCTTATTAAGGCAGTTTTCGTAGGTGTGCTTACTTCTGCAATGATTGAAATTATACTTATGTCATTTTTTTCGGTACTGATAATCACATCGGGTCTTTTACCTGCTGACATAACCGACTACATAATGATAGCGGTAACGGCTATGTCAGTGTTCTGCGGTGGTTTTATCTGTGCAAAAATCAACAAATCATCGGGATTAATTTGTGGCTTGCTTACCGCTGTTGCTGCATTTTTAATTATTACAGCAATCGGGCTTCTGCAAAGTGAAGCAGTACTCACTCCCCTTTCGCTTATTAGGCTTGGGGCTATGCTTTTATGTGGCTGTGCAGGCGGAGTTCTTGGAGTTAATCAGAAAGAAAAAGTATTTATAAAATAATTATATTCCTTTATAGAAAATATGACAAGGCTTTGAATTTTGTATCAAAGTCTTGTTTTTTTGTAAAAATTTACAGGTTTGTTTACAAAATATTCATAAACAATTCAGAAAAAAATATAGAAATAAATCCTGTAATATGATATAATAGCATAATACGGAAGTGTGCCGTAAAGAAGGTATATTGAAAATACATTTATGTAATAGATAGGATGTGTGAAAATGTCAAGAGGTATTAAATTACCGGAAGAATTAAAAGATTGGAAAATTACTTCACTTGTTTCTGAAAAAAAGGGACAAAATAAGTATCGTATAGTAAAAAAAGACAGCAACGGCGAAGTATATGCAAACTTATTCCATATTTTTGCATATGGCAGCCATTACAGCAAAGACAAAGCTGACTTCTTTGAAGATGAGGTTAATTTTCTCAATTCAATAGCAGATAAAAAAGAATATTTCACCTGCTTCGGTGCTTATCTTTATGATAATCCGTCAAAAGAAAAAGCCGATATGTACATTGCCACAGAGGAGCTTGAGCCTTTGTCAAAGGTGATGCGAAGCAAGGACTTCAGTGATGACGAAATCACAGATTTTGGCCTGCAAATGGCTGAGATTCTTTCATTCCTTGAAGAAAACAATATTTTTCACGGAAATATACGCCCTGAAAATGTTTTTGTAACAGCAGACGGCAAGTACAAGCTTGGCGGATTTTCTGACTTTGAGTGCAAGGCAACCGACCTTGACTTCTCTGCTCCTGAGGTTGCCGATAACAGAAACCCTGACCTCACCACAGATATTTACTCTGTTGGTCTTATTATGTACTGCCTTGCAAATGACAGAGCATTACCGTTTGAGGGTGGTCTTACCACAAAGGCTGAGGCTGTCAAAATGAGAACAGACGGCACAGCTATTACTGCTCCTAAAAACGGCAACGAAAAGCTCAAGAGCATTATCGTTATTGCTATTCAGCCAAAGAATGAAAACCGCTGGAAAAATGCTGTCAATATGAAAAATGCCCTGCTTGCTTCATGTGGAAAGCTTGAAGCAGAGCCTAAAAAGACTGAGGAAAGCAAGGCAGAAATCCCTGTTGAAGGTGCAGTTCCTACAATTTTTGAGCTTGCAGAACAGAACAAGGAAAATAAAGACAGTAAAGAAAATTCAGCAGACAAGCCTATAGAAGAAAAAAATTCTGTTGAAAACAAACCAAAGGCTGAAGAAAATAAGCCGGAGGTTAAAGCCGAAGAAAAGCCAAAGGCTGTTGAAACTGACAAAAACACAGATGCACCGATTTCAAGCGATGTGTTTGATGAGTACGAGGCAACAAAAAAGCCTGAGCTTGATGAGATAAAGACAGTTACAAAGGACTACGGCTCTTTCTTTGATGATATTGACGATAAAGAAAATAAACCTGCAGCTGCTCAAGTACAAGAAAAAATAACCGAGCAATCAAAAGCAGAGGCACAGCCTGTAAAGAAAGCTGAAAAGCCTGCAGAAGTTCCAAAGGATATTTCAAATAAATCAAAAGCAGGAAAATACGGTAATGAAAATTCTGTTGAAAAGCCAAAGAAAAAGGGTGCTAACGCTGCCATTATCACAATCAGCGTAATAATTATTCTTGCCGTACTCGGATTTGTCGGCTACATAGTATATCAGGAAATTTTCTCTGAAAAAATTAACAATACCAAGCCTGCTACACCTGATCAGGTAACCACGGCAGAGGTTACCACAGTTCAGCCTACAACTATTCCTCCAACAACTCAGCCGACTACAGCTGCCGAAAAAGAGGTTATCTCAGTTGTCGGATATGACTATGAGAGTGCAAAGAGCAAGCTTGAGGACTTAGGCTTTAAGGTTGCGGAGGGCAATCACCTTTACAGCACACTATACAGCGAAGGCTATGTAATTTCTCAGACACCTGAGTCTGGTGAAAAAGCAAAAGCAGGCACAGTTATTACACTTGATATTTCTCTCGGTGAGGAATATACAGAGCTTGAAACTACTAAAGCACCTGACAGAACACCTGAACAATCAAGTCAAAGCTCAGCAACCGACAACAGCTTTATTTTTGCAAACAGTGACTCCTCATACATTAGTCAGTCAGATGTAAAGAATTTAAGCGACAGCGAACTTGAACTTGCACTTAATGAAATTTACGCTAAGAGAGGTTGGATATTCTCTGACGCAGAACTATCAGCTTACTTTAATTCACAGGCATGGTACACACCACGCTACACATCATCAGAATTTTCTAAGAATGTTACCTTTAACGAATACGAACAAGCAAACATTCAGCTTATTTTAAACGAGCAGAAAAGCAGAGGTATCCGCTGATAACTGATGAAATAAAACACATTAAAAGGATAAATCATTTATGAAGAATTTTTTGATTAAATTATTTAAAAATAAATTATTTGTTTCCTTTGCAGTAAATGCTCTGATAATGGTTTTTTGCATATATGTTTCATCGTTTTCATACGACTCTTACAATGATTATGTAAATTCTCTGCTTATTTCGCATTATCACATTCCATACAATAATAACATCAACTACTTACTTGCATTTGTTGTAAGCAGTATTCAGTACCTTGTTTCAACAATCAATATATTCGTATTTTCTCAAGTAATATTCGGTTGGTTGGCTTTTTCATCAATCACATATGCACTTACCGATAAATTCGGATATAAAAAGGGTATTGTATTTTCGGTTTTTCTTAATATCCTTTTTGCGTTGAATCATTACGCAGACATTGCAAGTCAAAAGACATCTGCAATTCTGCTTACCGCAGGATTTTTGCTTGTATTTAATGCAATAAGGCGAAAAAGATACAGATTTATGTGCTTTCTTGGCATAGCTGAAATTATTCTCGGCACTTTCTACTGTTTTGAACTTTTCTATGTTGCTTTGCCGTTTGCAATCATTTATCTGATTGCCGACCTTATTGCAAAAGGAAAATACAAAATTAAATTTAGAAAATTTATGTGGTATTTCAGACCTTTTCTTGTTTTGTTTGTGCTGATTACCATTGCAGTTGTTGCTCTTAACAACTACACAATTTCTGTTAATACTCAGACAGATAGCTTAAAGAATAATTATGAATACAATGAGCTTACAGATAAAATTGCAAATTATCCGTATCCGGATTACACTGAAAACGAAGAAGCTTTCAATAATGCAGGCATTACAAAAACTGAATATGAGCTTTTGAAAGACGGTTATTATGATGCAAGCACACCGCTTAATCTTGACTCGTTAAGGCTTGTTGATAAGCTGCAGAGTCAAAATTCCGGCACTACAGTGTGGAACGAATTTACAGAGTTTCTCTCTGCAAGCGGAATAAGCCTTGCGAACTTTGATAATGACGCAATGCTCATAATTATTTACATTATTTTTGTTGCATTGTACCTTGTATTTCATAAAAAAACGCATATGTTCTTCCCTATCCTCATTACTTTGCAGCTTATTGTTTCAAATACATTGTTACGATATTTTTACAACGGCTACTACTACACAGTATATATTTCGTGGATAATGGCATATTGCGTACTGCTTTACAGTATTGATTTTACAGCCTTTAAAAACGGCTGCAATGCAATGCTCAAGGCTGCAAGGAAAGGAACATTCTTTGTATCCGCAATGCTCGTTGTTATGCTGTTGCTGGTAAACTGTCTTGTATATCAGTCACATTTGCACAATAACATTGATACAAAGAGCAGACCAAGCAGGCTGTATGTTGAGGTTGAAAGACATCCGGAGAGATACTATATTCTTGACTGTAAAACAGCTATTGAATACACCAAGTATTCCACAAACTACATTCATCCGATGTGGGGCTTTAAAACCAACTATTTGAGCAATGTCGATAGCTTTGGCTTTACGCACAGAGATGCTGTTCTCCAGAAAAAGGGTGCAGACAGTGTTTATAATGCGGCAATTAACATCAAAAATGTTTATATAATTGATAACTACATCACCTACAAAAAGGAAAACTACTTTAAAAAGTACTATTCAACCGATGAGAAAAAGAATTATTTCTACAAGCTTGAAACCGAAATTGACGGATACAAGCTTTACTCGGTAGTTTAATTAACATAAGAAAACGCTTTAGCAGCTTAAATGTGTTGCTAAAGCGTTTTTCTCTTTATCTTATCAATTTGGTTCTTTTTCAATAGTTGGGGTAAATTATGGTTTGCAATGGTCGGGAATTTTCAACTTGACTTATTGCAGACTTTATACTCGGACATAAAAATTTGGTCAACCTTTTTCAAAGGTTGTGGGTGTGGGCAAAGCCCACAATATTTTAATCTAACGCAAAGTTACGATAGCCAAACAGCAAGCTGTTTGGCGGCTTGAACACAACAGCGATAGTCTTATAATTACGATAGCAATACAAAAAGCCATTCTAAATGATCCTTTTTAAAGGCTGTCGCCTGTTTTATCAAACTTTGATGTACCACGCAAACAGCAACGCTGTTTGTGCCTAAAAATTTGCAATAAACACAACTTTTCTTGGGCGTTGCCCAAACCCACGAGCCTTTAAAAAGGCTCGACCTAAATTTTTTGTTAATTATCCAAAGCCTTCTGCTAAACCGTAATTTATCAATATTACCTCAACATAAAAAAAGCCCTTCAATTAAATAGCTTTTCTGTCAAACTTATATTGTGTTACCTCGCCGACTTTTTCAAAGCCTATTTTCTGATATGCTCGGTTTGATGACGGATTATCAGCATCGGCATAAAGCATTGGTATAATATTATCTTCAATCAAGGCCTTGCAAATTTTTGAAATCAACATTCCTGCATAGCCGTTTCCACGCTTTTCACGAAGTGTAACAACTGAGTTTATTCTTGCAATTTCATTTGTTTTATGGGCAATCATTGCCATTGCATAAACCTCATCATTGCATTTCCAAAGTGAAAGATTATGCGAACCAATCATTGAATCTGCAAACCCTTCTGCCTCCTCATTTGTGATTATCTGATGCTCAGCGTCCTCTACAAATTCATTTATAAGGGCAACCATAGCCTCTCTGTCGCTCTTTTGCGGCACAACACATACTCCGTCATACTCAGGCTCAATAACATTTTTACATACATAAGCATTCAAATCCATAACCTTTTCAAGATTCGCCCCACTTTTTTCGCAGGCAATCCTAAGCACTTGCTTACCTGCAGCTGCTGAAATATTAATCTGAATATTTGAATTAAGTAAAACTCTTGCTGCAATAATGTCTGTTACACATTCTGTAGCGTCAGTATCAATATCATCTGCAAGCCATACCCACATTGGCATTTGATCATTTGGCTGACAAATTATAAAATTCTTATGGTCAGACCATACATATGCCTTTGAATCTGAAAGAATTAAATAGAACAAATTCATAGTTACTCTTTCGTTAAAATCAAGCATTTCTTTTACATATCGCAAAGCGGTAGTATTATCAACAAAGAATTCTTCCTTTATCATATCAAAAACACCCTTTATTTTAAATTATAAAGTTGCAAAAATGGCTGTACCTTTCTTTTTCAGCCACATATAAAGTAAAACATTAAGCACAAATGTAACAACAGCAAATCCTATCATATATGCAATTATTGATATACTTAAATTCAGCAAAAAAGTTACAATTGAATATCCCCATAAAAACATTACAGAATAACCTATTCCGCCAAATAAAGTAATAAGAACCGACGAACTCTGTTTAATCGGAGTAATTTCGCTTACCCAATTTAAATTTACCATCTTTATTCCTAAGAATAAACCAAACTGAGCGGAAAGGAAAATAATAAGTATCGGTATTATAAAAAACAGTATTGCTTCAAATGTACTAAAAGGATAAACAAATACTAAAACAATCTGGCAAATAAGTGTTGGCACTATTGAAAGCACAAAATGCAGCAAAAGCTTAACTCTCAGCACTTGCCACGCCGTAACTGGCAATGACTGGGAAATCCATATACTTTTGCCCTCAAGGGAAACTGACGGTGCGGAAATATCTATCATAGACGCCATTGCACACACAGCAACACAAAGTATTATTACAACAAAACCGTTATTATCGCCTGCATTTTCAGAAAGCATCTTCACAGTATCACCGCCCTTAATAAGCATAAATACTGCAAACAGCGGCAGCATAATCATTCCGAAGCCACAGTTAAGCATATAGTTAGGACTTGAAGTAAATCTTTTTACCTCTCGTGCAAACAAAGCCTTATCAATACTTTTTTGTTTAATAAAAGTTCTTTTATATTTTTTCTTTGCTCCCGATGTCTGAGAAGTGGTAATTTTTATAAAGCTGCGTGACATCAACCACCACATCAGAGCAAATATTCCTGCCACAACCGCTGTGACAATGAGCATTGACAACACATCACCGGTACCAACACTGCCAAAAACATACACAGGATAAGCATTGCCCTTAATTGCTGTACCGTAAGAAACTAAATTTGCAAGCAGAGCATCAATTAACTCCTGAGATTTATAAAATCCAAAATAATACAAACCAAAGAATAGAAGTGAAACAACCATAGTTATAAAACTTTTATTTTTCAGTTTAAGGCTGATTTTTGCAACTACCCAACCAAGTGCACACGATAATGTGAGGACAAAAACGGAGATAAGCAGTACAAGCAAAACACAGCCAATCAACGCATTGATACTTAAAGAAACTGTTAAAAGGTACACCAAAACAGCAGGAATAATTACCATACCGGAATATATAAAGCTCATAATGTACACGCTTAGTAATCTGGTAATCATAATTTTACTTACAGGAATAGGCATTGACAAAAGCAAGTCATTATCCTTTGCAAGATAAAGCGTAGAAAAAGTGTTGAACACACTTCCGAATGTACCCATAATAATTGCTATCATACCCATAATAGCAAAGTAAAGCCAAGACATTCCTGCCTTCGCCATATCTGTGCACAATACAAAGGATAAAATAGTAAAAATCCCTCCGACTGCACCGATTATAACACAGGCAAATATTACGAAATATACAACTGTAGAACTTTTTGAGCGAGCCTCATTTTTCCTTGAATTATAAAAATATCCACGGAAAATCTCCATCATCTGCTTTTTAAGTAGAGTTTTAAGCATTATTCTCCCTCCAGTTCAAGGAATACCTCTTCAAGTGAATCATCACCTTTGACTTCATCAATAGTGCCTGAGCGAATAAGCTTACCACCCTTGATAATAGCTATTTTATCACAAAGTTTTTCAGCTACTTCAAGCACATGAGTTGAAAAGAATATAGCACCACCGTTGTCGCAAACCTCTCTCATCATTTCTTTAAGCAGATGAGATGCCTTTGGGTCAAGACCTACAAAAGGTTCGTCCATAATAATCAGCTTTGGCGAGTGTAACCACGCTGAGATAATAGCAAGCTTCTGTTTCATACCATGTGAGTATGCGGCAATCGGCTGTCCAAGGTCAGAGGTGATTTCAAATATATCTGCATACTTATGAATACGCTCGTTGCGGTCTTTTTCATTTATTCCAAAAATATCAGCAACAAAATTCAGATATTTAATACCAGTCATATAATCGTACAAATCAGGATTATCGGGAATATACGCAATCTCACTTTTGCAGGCAATCGGATTTTCTCTGATAGATTTTCCGTCAATGTATATCTCTCCGGCATCGAACTGCAAAATTCCGACCACAGATTTAAGCGTTGTAGTTTTTCCTGCTCCGTTATGACCGATAAAGCCGTATATTTCTCCCGGCTTAATATGTAGGCTCAAATCATCAACGGCTTTCTTAGTGCCATATACCTTAGTCAAATGCTCAATTCTTAACATTTCAATCCTCCTGATTAAATTTACTATAATTAAAGAATGAATATCATCTTTATTGTCACAATTATACCACACTAATATAAATAAATAAACATAAATTTAAAAAATATCTATAAAAAGGCTGTTTTAAATATTGTGGTAATATTGATAAATTATTGTTTAGTGGAAAGTTTCGGATAAATAACAAAAAATTTAGGTCGAGCCTTTTTAAAGGCTCGTGGGTTTGGGCAACGCCCAAGAAAAGTTGTTTTATTGCAATTTTAAGGCACAAACAGCGTTGCTGTTTGTGTGCTAAAGCAAAGTTTGTTAAAACAGGCGACAGCCCTTTA
>NZ_JBGVJL010000206.1:0-53873 GCF_045129435.1 Ruminococcus sp.
CAGTCATGCCAATTTTTTTATCGTCTTTGCGGTCATAGATATATTCTTTTGTAACAAATACGGTAAGGTATAAAGTAGGCGACACCTCAAAAAGTCCTACACCTTTAACAAAGGTTTTAACATAGCAATAATCGGCAAGCCCCAACTGTTCTCTTAAATGTTGATGTATCTCACTTTCGGTATCTTCAATTTCCGGCATAAAATCAAACCAGCAATTTGTAAATGGTGGACAAGTTTTTTCGTTAAAATTTTCTGCCTCTTTTACATCAAGGGCTGGTACAAAAAACATATTTGCATTTTTGCAACAGTCTAACATATAATCTTTATATTTGAGTGCAAATTCGTTTGTTTGGGGGATTTCGGCAGACGGATATTTAAAAAATTCCGTACTTGACATTATTCCCGACCGCTCCTCAAGTAAATTTTCTATTGTAAATTTTAGCGTCTGCATGTTTCCTCCTCTCTTGACCAAAGAATAACGCTTTTGATTTCTTTTAATGTTTTATTATTTGCAAGGTCATTGCAAAAAGATATTCTATGCGTTGTAAAAGGTTTTTCAAATTCTATATGCAATATGCGGTATTTGCCTAAATGATTATTAGCATGTTCAAAATACCCTTTTGTACATTTTGCTCCCAGCCCATTACAAAGCCAATTCAAAATATCATTGTCATTCAAATCTTTTATTTTTTCATTTCCTGTAAGCATTTATTTTTTCCTTTTCTTTTTTAAATCGGTTTTGGTAGTATCTTGCGTCATGCTTATAATACCAAACTTTTCCATTGAGAGTTGATATTGTTGCGTTTTTCTTTTGGATTACTTCTTGTAATTGTTCTTTTGTGTAATTTTTATATTTTTCGTAGTCTTGATATTCATATAATCCGTTTGTATAAATACTAAAATCAAGGTATATTCCTATCTTTTCAAGTTGTTTTTGAGCGTCTTTTAGTACATTTATAAAAGGTTGAATATCGTCTATTTCAGTTTTATTTTTAGAAGATTTCATTTTATACCTCGCTTTCGGTTATAACACGACCTTATGTAATTTACATCTTGTTGTTGTAATTTATAGTTCAAACATTCTTGACAAGGTTCATGATGAAAACCGCCATTTGCTTGATTTATTTTTTTTATTTTTTTATTAAACTTCCGGCAAGTATCAGTCCAAGCCCCACGATTATTACAGCGATTACAAACAAAATTGCCATTAAAAGTTGTATAATAAAGCGTGCCAGCCTCAATTTTTTTATTCAACATATATTCAAAATCTGCTTTTGACATTATCTGTTTTCCTTTTTATTTTTTTTTTTTTTTGATTAGCCGTTGTATGCAAAATTTTCAGTCAGCCATGCGTACATTTGATTTTTTTCTATGATATATTTGCCGGAATTAGTTTTTACAAATTCCTCGCAAATTTCATTAAACCATTTTTTAAAGCGTGCCTCACTTATCATTCGTTCTCGCACACAATAATCTTTTATTTCAATTAAAGGCACTTTACCCTTGCTCTTGCTCTTTTGCTCTGCATATTCACGCATGAATACGCAAATTTTTTCATAACTTGAGGTATTGTCTTTTATGACATCAAGCGATAGGGCTTTCATTTCTTTATAGGTATTTACCATATATTGCCAATGGTAAGGTTGAATTTCCAAATCATTCGTCCATACCGCCAAGACGGTACAAAACAGCAGGAGTAGAAATTCATCATCAATAGTAATATTACACCCAGCCCCTTGTTGTTCTAAAATACCCCAAAGAGCCTCGCTTGCTGGTATTCCATGTTGATTTCGGTGTTGAGTAAATACTTCTTTTGCAAGAGGAATAAAGCGGTCAAAATTCGGGTGATAGCGTTTTCTATTCGTATGTAATTTGTCTATTGGAGGACAGTTTACATACAATAATCGCCTTGCAATACCACCCTCAAAAGAACTTTGATAGCGTTGTTGCACTTGCCAGTCTTTTAAAAACTCTGCCGTTGAAACAAATATAAAGTTTGCCCCTACATTGTATTGAGAGGTAATTCCCTCCGCTCTTGATGTTTTGGATTTTCCCATGCCACAATATCCGTCAAATAATTGGTTTATTGCAGCGACAAACTCTTTTGCAGATATGGACGGATTTGCAGAAAAAGCGTCCCTGAATAAGCGGTCGCCTGCCTCGTCCACAGTAAATAATAAATTGTTAGTATAATATTTTTTTATTTGTGCGTAAGTTTCACAAAGTCCTTTTGATGTTATCGGGTCGTCAAAGGTTGTAATTGGTTCTCTACCTAACTCTTGATAGGCTAACTCAACTTCTTTTTTTTGACTATCGGTAAGCGGAATTTCGCTTTTTGCTAAAAATTTACTATGTAAAGACAAAGCCCTGTTATAGCGTGCAATACGTTCTTCATCTACGCATACAAAAATTTGTTTCAAGGCTCTTAAAGTTCGTGATTTTCCGCTACCTTTTTGACAAAGAATTATACAACCTGAATTTAAGCGGATTTCTTGACCGTCCTCATTTTTATATTTAAAATCAAAAGTATTTGCACAATACATCATGTATGACAAAACTATCATTTTTAAGCAGATTTTCGGTAAATCTACCCCTCTAATTTTGTGCAATTCTTCAACTATTTCATCTATTACTTGTAACTCTGCCATATTAAACCTATTATATCACAATTTTTGATAATAATTGCACGCTCTTATAAAACTGCTCTCTGCCTATATTCCACATCAAGTTTAAGCCCTGCTCGCTCGGAAAGATGAACAATTTTTTTTATTTTTTGCTCCGGAATAATTGACAATACTTTTTCGGGAATAATTATTTTTTCTATTTCTTGATAACAACATTCGCCAGCAAACATTTTTGTTAAAAGTTCCAAATCATCACAAAAATAAAGCAGTCGTAACGATATTAAATTTGCTATATTTATTATTTTTGATTTTTTTTCTTCTCGTTCAGGAATATGTAGAGTTTCACAAATTTTAAATACCGTTCTACGTGATATTTTTTCGTTAAATTCTCTCTCAATGTATGCCGGAATATCTTTTTTATAAATTCCGTTATTTATTAACTCATTTACTCGGTCAATAATTTTTCCTGTTATTTTTGATTTTCTTGCCATGTGCTTGCCCCTTTTTTTGTTAAATCTACCTCTTTTATATCATTAAAAATAATATAAGTCAAATTTATTTTATTGGTTTTACATCAATGTCTAAAATTTCAAGTTGTGGGGGATTAGGTAAGTCGTATTCGCTCAAATCCTCCGCAATAGTGCAGCAGTCAGGAGGGCATAACATCAATTCTTTTTTAATCTGATTTTCTTTAGTTTGATGTTGAATAGCCCCTGTAATCGCTATATTTATTTGAGTTATAATACTAATAAAAAGTATAATAACAAAAAGTCTTTTTAATTGAGATTTTAAAGTAATTTTTTTATTTTTCATTTTCTACACTCCATTTCTTTTTTTTATTTTTTTTCTACATTTCTCTATAAAAATAATTTGTATTACCTAATTTTTTGTAGCCCGATAAAGCCCCTCCGACTTCGTAATTGTTTTCAATTTCGCTTTTGGTATATCCACTACCGGACATTGATAAAAGTTCCTTATCGTTTGATATAGCCACCTCTCTTGTAACAACTTCAAGAAAAATATTTTTTTCTTCGTCATTTATTTTTCCTGCAATAAAAAATTCATCATACTGGTCAGATAAATTTGCCTCGATAGTATAATCTTCAAAATTATCAAATTTTTTAAGTTCAGGAATATCATTTATTAAATCGTTAAAAGATAATTCTATTGCCTGCATTTTGTTCGCAATTTCTGCTAAATCGTTTTTGTTTACTTCCCAAGAGGGCAATTCAATAATAAGTTTTGTCATGTTGTTAAATCCTTTCATTTTTTTATTTTTTTTTACTACATAAATATTTCAGGGTTGTCTTTTTCATTAGAGATAATAATGTTTTGTAATTCTAAAAAATCAAGTAAAGCGATGATTTTTTCTTGTTCCTGCTCTGTCAATTCTCCGTCTGAATAAAAGTCAATTCTATACTGCATTTTTACCTCCTATTTAATTAACTGATTTATTTTTGTTTTTGCCTCCTCAAGAGAAGAAACAAAAAAACGTGTACGCTCTTTTACTATTTGATTTGATAAAAGTATTGCCAATTTATTGCCTGATAAAATTTCAACTCCGGCAATATAATCATTATTTTTGTAAAAACCATATTCAAATAACCCTTGAGTATGCGTGCCT
This sequence comes from Ruminococcus sp., assembly GCF_045129435.1. Lineage (GTDB taxonomy): Bacteria > Bacillota > Clostridia > Oscillospirales > Acutalibacteraceae > Ruminococcoides. The sequence continues at coordinate 4,249 of NZ_JBGVJL010000206.1, forward strand.
ATATCCTGCATTTTATCAAATTTGTTTTTTAATTTTTCTGCCATAAAATCAGCAACAGATTTTAATAAATAATATTCTTCTTTTGTTACTTTTTCAGCAGGACACATAAAACCTTTTGGCGGTATTGTAGTTCTATATTCGCTTGATATGAAAAACTCAATATCATCAATACAAGGTTTAGCATAGATATTATTTTTCTTAAATTTGCCGTCATATACGGTTCTGAATTTAAAAGTTTTTTCTTTTTCGTTATCCCATTCATAACAGTATTTTTGAGTAAATAAATCGTATTTGTACGGTTTATCACAAGTCCATAAATCAGGGTGTATCATTACAAGCCCTGCGTTTTTAGTTTCAATAACAAAATAGTTTTCTTCGGTTTCAACTGTTTTTGATGAATAATTATACATTTTGAGAGGGTGTGTAATATAATTTTCCTCTAAAAATTTTTTTAATCTTTTTACATAATCTTGTAATTTTTTTGACATTTTAAAATGCTCCTATATTTTTGTACTATTCACTATTTTTTGTATTTGCTCGGTTGTTTCAAGTAAATTTTCATCTGATGTAATTTCAAGAATTTTTTTACATAGTTTAAAAATAATTTGTTTGAGAGTTGAAAAGGTTTTTTCTCTTTGTTTTTTCTTAACATACTCTTGCATTAAATAAGTACGGTGTTTTTCTGCAAGTTTTTTATATTTTTTTTCTAAAGTTTTTAATTGTTGCTCGGTTGTTTTTTTTATCATTTTGTCATGCTCCTATTAAATTATATCAAAAATATTGATATAAAGCAAGTATTAATTTTAATCTGCGTATGGGTATTTTACCCCTTTATGTTTACGATAATTTCTTTTAAAATTTTTAATTGCGTGTTGTTCGTCTATTGTAGATTTTCCGATAATTCCACTAAAGGTATTGCCTCTAAAATCTTCACTAACTACGCATAAATTATTTATACCGCCTTTATAGTTTTGGTAAGTTATAAGCATGATAGAGCCTCCTTATCTTCTAAAATTTTATTTTTTATTTCGCAATATTCGTTTATAACTTCATCAATAGATGTAAATTTATTATAAACGCTTAGTTCATCGTTGAGGGCATTTTTTTGGTATTCAATAAACTGTTCGTATTTTTTAAGCCTATTAGCGAAACAAAAACGGCTTTCAAGTTGTAAAACTGCCTCCGATGTGTCGGCTTGTTCTAATTTTGCAAGATATATTTTTTTTGTATCCATGATAAGTTTTAATAAATGGTTGTTTCTTTCAGTAAATGTGCCATTTTTAACGGCATTTTTAACATTATTTAATTTATTATTTCTCAAGATACTTTTTAAGCGTTCTCTATACTGATAAACCGGATAGCCGGATTTATCCAAAACATCTTGCAAAACATAATATTTTAAGCCGTTTTCAGTGTCATATTTATTTATTTTAATTCTGCCATACATAGTAGTAATATTAAGAGAATATTTTTTACCGTCCTTACTTACATCAATAGCACTGTAATTTAAAGCATATTTTATATATGCCTCACTCTCAACAATAAAGCGTTCAAGCATATTTTTATTATTATACATAATTTCATGCTCAATATTTATATTTTTTTTATTGATTATTGCCTCCGGTTTTATTTCAATAATCCAGTAAAAAATATTTTCATCTTTTCGGCATGCCTCAAAATCTTTTTTTGTGTTAAATTTTCCTAAATAACTAAACCAAAATTTATAAGTGCTTAATAGGTCAATATTTTTTAAATCAGGGTTAATCTGAACTATTTTTGTTGTATAGTTTTCTTTGTCCCCATAGTAAGGATAAGAAACAAGCAATAAGTTTAAATTATTTTCGCTTAACTGATGTGTTTTTATAAGGTTGTCAATAGTAAATTTCCCTTGCCCTGATATTATGTTAATATCTTCGGGTTTATGCCAATTTATACCAAAATTGTCATGTAGAATTTTTTTAATCCTGTCGTCAAATTTTTTCATTTTTTACCGTCCTTTACTTTTTATTTTGTTACTCTTTTATAAATTTTGTTATACATACATTTATATTTGTGCCTTTTCCGCTATTTTTGAACGCTCCTGAAAAAGTTTCGCTGCTTACTGCATATTGATTAAATATTTTTTGAAAGTCTTTACATGCTTTATTTTCTGCGGTTTTAATTGTAGGGGTATGCACTGCAACTAATACACCGCCGTTTTTTAACATATTAAAAGCGTGTGTTATGTGTTTAGCGTCCATGTTTTTAGAAAATGGAGGGTTCATTAAAATTTTATCAAATTGTCTTTTTGCTTGATATTCCATAAAATCAATATTTTTTGTATCATAACCGCTATTTTTTAATATTTCTGCTAAAATCGGGCTTAATTCAACGCATACAATATTATTTTTATTTAAACCTTTTACAAGACTTCCCATGCCTGCGGACGGTTCAAGAATAAAATCATCTTTTTTTATTTCTGCTAATTCTCTTATTTTTTCGCTCAATTCGTCCGGTGTAGGGTAAAAATCAAATTTTTCTGATAGGGTTACACCTTTTAAATTTTTGCCTATTTGTAATATTTGTTCGTTCGTAAAGTCCCCTTGATTTTTAAAAGCAGTGCATTTTTTATATTTTGTTCTTATGCAATTAAAACTTTTTAAAAATTCGGTTATTTTTTTATAAATTTGATTAGATAGCCATTTTTCAGGTAATACAAGCAAATTTTCATGAGTTTCAATAATATCGAAAACATCTGAAACGGTGTAAAATAATTTTGTGCCGTCCTCCTCTATGTATTCGGCTAACTCTTTATAAATTTTATATAAAACGCTTTTTAAGTCCGGCAAATTATAAAAATCTTTTGCACAATTCAAAAATGTATATACATTTGATTTTTCGCTTATGTCTAATTGCAAGCATGGCATGCATGCCTCTATAAAATCATCAATATATAGATTTTTATTTGCTATTTTATTATAAAATTCATAATCAGAAGTGCATACTTCCATAACTGCAAGTGCAACGGCTTTTTTTAATTGTTCCTCCGTTTCAACTGCTCCATAAGAATATAAACCATAATTTTTTATTTTTTCATTTATCATTTTTTAAAACGCTCCTATATTTTTATTTTTTAAACTGTTTTTGTGATAATTTCCTGAACTATTAAGCCCTTGTTTTTAATTGCCATATTTTTTATATAGTCGGCTTTTTGTTCTTTGTTTAATGGTTTTATTTTGCCTTTTCTTATGTATCGGGCTATGTTTTCCGGTTTTTGCGTGCCTGTCATAAAATAAAATTTTTCATCATCAATAGAAAATAATGTTAATATCATGTTAAGCCTCCTATTTAAAAATTTTTCTATCTTTTACATTTGGGTTACAAAAATGAACTTGTTTATTTTTGTAAAAAGCCCCTGTTAATTCCCCATTGCTCATTAAGGCAAATTCTTTTATATTGCCTCTTATGGCGTCATATTCTTTTTTGCTCATGTGTTGTACCATGTCAAAATCCCCAATAATCTCATGATAAAAATTGTTACATGATAATTTTTTACCGATTTTTAAATGTCTTTGTTTTAAATATTGTTTTAATTCGCTCATAGTTTTAAAGCATGACTGCGTGCTATAAAAACATGGGCTTGCTTTGTCCCAATTTTTAACCATGTATTTATAATCAGAATTGAAAATTCTTGAAACGACAAGAGCAATATATTTTCTATCAAGCACAAGTTTAAATTTATTTACTTTTACTTTTATATACATGCCTCCGTTCCCTCTTGCTCCGGTATGTCCCCATGTCCATATTGTTTTAAAAGCAGTGCCGATATATTTTATATTTTTAATATCTAAATCATGCCATGCTCCGCCTGATGTGCTGAAACAATCAATATCTATATAATGACTGCTTGCATGTTCACACCATGTCCAGCCTGTATCATTATAACTGCATTTTTCAATATGTGCATTTTGATAAAATATTTTATTATTATTGCTCCATACTTCTAAAACGTCTGCCGGATTAGGTTTTTTAGTGCTTTGTGTTCTTGCATTAAATCTGTTTTGGATATCAATATACATTTGAACATCTAAAACAGTTAATCCATGTTCATTTATAAAGGAATAGTTATTTTTAATAATCTCAATAATAATATCTTTATCAAATTTATTAAAAATATTTTTATCAACTTGCCATGCTCTTACATATAATTCATGCTCGTTTAAAAATTGCTCTACATCAAAATTTTGTGTTAAGTTTTCCATTTTGTACGCTCCTTTGCTTTTATTCAATATCTAAATTAAAAAGTCTTTTAAATTCGTTCATTAGTTCCATGCTTGAGGTGTTTATATTATGTTCTTTTGGTAGTGCCTGCAATTTGTTTATCTCTGCCATGTCCATGTCCTCAACTGCCAAAATAAAATTAAAAGTTCTATACATTAAATTTGAAAAAGTTTTAAAATCCTGCTTGGACATATTTTGAACTTTGTTTTTAAATTCGTTTAGTGTCATGGTTTACCGTCCTTTATTTATTCATTTTGTACGCTCTTTTTATATCAAATAAATTGATATATCTATTATCATTATAAACTAATAAAATAAAATTTCAACCCTTAAATGTTATTTTTAATATATAACATTTACAAAACTTTACATTAAATTAAAAGCCCTTAATATATAAGGGTTTGGGCTTGTATAATTTTGATTAAAATTATTAAGTTTTATAAAAATCATATATTTGTATGAGTTTTTAATATTTCCGGCTCTTTGTTGTTTCGTTTCTCTTTTCCTTGTCTTTCCTTGCTTTCCTGCTTTTGTTTTGTTCTTTTGCCTTGTCTTTATTGCCTTAATACCTTGTTAATATGTCTTAAATGCTTATGCCTATTGATTTTGATAGACTTTTTGGGAATTTGATAGGCTTAAAAGCCTTATGTAGTAATACTTTGAGGGACTTTTGGGACTTTTTAAGGTATAAAAAATATATTTTTCTCTCTCTTAATAATAATAATAATAAAAATTACTCGGTATTATATAAAAGTATCAAAAAAGGTTAAAAGTAAGACTATAAAGGCATTTAAGGGGCTAAAGTCAGGGCAAAAAGGCTTGAAAATCAATAGCCGTAAGGCTTTCAGGCATACAAGCATAAAAGCAACGGCAAGCCGGACGGCTCAAGAGGGGCAATAAATCAGGGCAAGGGGGCAAAAATCAACCGCATAAAATCCGGCTATTGTTTACCCTGCTTAAAAATTAAATTTCAGGCGGTTAGCAAGCCATTTAAGAGGGGGTAAAAGTTCAGACATATAAACATAAGCAAGCAAGCAAAACAAAGGACTTCTTACATAATATTTATTATCGGTATATATCGAAACGATACAACCAATAAAAGCAAGTAACCGGACGGATAAAAGCTCAAGAGGGCAAAAGTAACGAGGCTGGAAAGCCTTGAGCCGTAAGGCATAGACCCCCCCCTACCCCCTGAAAACCTGCAAAATCAAGCCTCAAACCCCCGATAGTACCCCCAGAAAAATTTTTCAAATTTCAAACATTTTGCATTATCACTTTTTGCAACAACCACAACACAACCACACACTAAAAATATAATTATCACATTTCAAAGTTAAATATTTTATAATTATCATATTTCAAATCATTAAATTTTACAATTTTGACCATTCATTTTATATAAATTTTTGCACGCTTTTGACAAAAACATAATTATCGTGTTATAATAATTACACAAAATGCAAAAAAGTGTAAAAAAGTACAACGAATAAAATTTGAAAGGGAAAATTAAAAATGACAAATTCGGTAAAAAAAATTACATACCGCAAAAAGATGAGCCATAGGGACTATCTGTGCCTTGCTTATTTCTTTGAAACAGGGGAGCGAAACCCTGATTTGAACGGACTTGACCCTGCTGCCTTGAGTGAGGTTAAGCAATATGGATTAAGGCTAACCAAAGAGGAAAAGGCTAAAATGGACGAGTTTTTTAGTCAGTATGTCTTTGGTCAGTCTTTCGAGAGTTTGAAAGAGGCTACACCAAAAATTAAGGTTAAACCGCAGCCTGTAATTATTCAGCAAGTTGCACCTACACAACCGCAGCCTGCGGTTGCAAATGGCGACCCTTACAACTCAAAGCCGCCTGTCCCTGATAACGAGGAAACAAAATCAACAAAAGTATATCCTGTTTATACTAATGACGAGCGTTGGGAACTGGCAGAGCAGTTGGAACGTGAGGCGATAGATAAATATAGCGAACCTTTTGACGAGAATGTTGATAGGACGGATTTTTACTTTGTTAAAGACTGCAATAAGCCTGTAAATGATTTAACTAATTTTGAGCCGATGTTGGCTCTTAAAATGATATTTGACGGAAAAGTTGACCCAAGTGAGGTGGCAGAGGTGGCAGGAGCAAAAGGCTCTTGGATTTTCTCTACACCTTGTACTGAAATGAACGGAATACACCCTGAATTTAAAAAGCGTTATAGTCAACTTACGCCTGCAATGTTGGAAATGCAGCAACTTGGCATTCAGTATCGCATGATTATGAGCGAGGACGAGCCTGCTGACCCTGAAAAGAAATTTGTTGATTATGCCTTGAGGCTTGGGCGAGAATTGGACGAGGTTAAGGCTAAAGAGATTAAGGACTTGCAAAATTCCTTTATTGATAAAATAGATACGGTTAAAGGCGATACTATTTATCTTGTGTCTGATGACCCCGATGTTGAAACTCCTGACGAGATAAACTTTACCTATGACAATGCTGACAACCTTAAAAATGACCTTATGATATTGGCTCGCAAATATAAATTTGACTTTGACCAGCCTATTGATGTATTTGGCAAAAAGACAAGTTATAGAAAAATTGTCAAAGAATATGAAAAACAATATCCGCATGGCATTAAAGGATTATACTTTAAGACGGCTAAAGAGGAGTTTTTGGCTGGTAAATTGTTGTTAGGTGGATTTATGGGAGTAGATTTTCAATGGCGTATAGAAAAATAAAAATAGCCAATGCAGGCGATTTACAGGCAAACATAGATTTGTTACGATGTAATAACATTATTAAGAATGGTGGCGTATGGGAACTGATAGGGCATAAAGAGGTGGAACTCAACTCACACCTCTTTAATACCCTCTGCTTTTTGGGAAAATTAAAATTGACTTCGCATTGTGAGGGCAGCAAATTTTATGAGTATAAATTGCAGGCATGCTCGTTTGACAAGGACGAGAAATATTACAAACAGTTGGCTCGCTTTACTTATAATCGCAAATTTTGGGCTTTGTATGATGTTAAAAGAATATTTGCAAAACTTGGATATGAGGTGTGGGCTGAATATTATGACAGGATTTTTCCGGTAGCAGAGTGTTCAATGCATGTAAAATGCCTTATATTCCAAAAAGACCGCTTTAGGCTGATTTTACCTTATTTTTCAAATATTGCAAATTTACTTACTAAAAATTCTATATATAAACAAATTGTCAGAATAGTAAGTGAATTATATTTATTCGGTAGTAAAAATCCAAAATACCCTTATGAAGTGTCTTTAGTTTGCGACCCTGACACGCCTCAAATGCCGCCGCAGGCTATATTACCAGTGCTGCAAAGAAAGTGGAACTACCAATTTAAGCAAATTTCTGATACAGTATTAGTGTGGGCGAACTATGAGGAGGGGCAATATGACGCTATCAGATGAAGAATGGCAAGAGAAAGCGGAGCAGGGCTTAAAAGAACTTATTGAGGGGGCTACTGTTACAAAAGAGCAGATAGACAAAGACGGCTGCGTACATACTCTTGAGGCAAAATTACCTCCAAATATTGACGCTATAAAATTTACTCTTAAAAACCGTTCAAAAGGCAAATGGGCTGATAAGACGGAAACAACGATTACACAAGTAAATGTCAACCTTAATGCCTCTTATAATGAGGTTAAAGAACTTATGGCAAGAGAAAAACAACGCCTTATTGAAGAACAAAAAGAGGGTGTTATTGATATTGACTATATTGAGGTAGAAAATGCCGAGAACTCCGATAAATAATACTGAATACAATAATTATATCAAGTTTATGTTGTTTCTCAATAGCAACAGAGGCTATTGTTCGGCTATTGACCCTGAATATTTTGATTTTGTTAGTTCTATAAAAGTCTTTCCTGAAAATCTTGCAAGGACTGTTTTGTTGGGTACGCCTATATTTAAGCAGCGTGGTATTTATATTTTGCACCGTCAAGGTAAAGATAGCAAAGTAAAAGGTGGGGAATTTTGGCTTACTCATAATGGAATGGATATTGTGCGTAATGAGGCAAGAGAGCATTTTCCGGCGTTTTTACAAGAGCAAATATCTACGCCTACCCAAGAGGAAGAACAACAACCGACCGCATTGGATATTGTTCGTCAGGCAAAAATTGAGTATGACCGCAAACGAAAAGAGGAACAAGAGAAACGCTGGACAAAAGAGGAGGTTGTTCATCTGCTTACAAACGAGGCACACATGGTTGGTCGTATGCTGGGGACAGGTTATGACTTGTTAGAGCCTATTCATAGCGAATGGATTAAAACATGGGTGTTAAATCCTCAAGGATTTCGTGTTACCGTCCACCAAGCACACAGGGATAGTTTTAAGTCAACTTGTTTGAGGCTCTGCATAGCCATTCTGCTTATATTAAATCCTCTTTTAACCATAATTTTATTGCGTAAATCGGAGGACGCTGTAAAAGAACTTGTAAATGGTGTTAGTAAAATTCTCGACACGCCTTTGTTTCAGACATTTATTAACATTTTACACCCCGATATTGTCAAAAAAGGCGGCTTTAAAAAAACTACTGATACTGCGTTAAGCATTGATACTAACTTAAATACAAGTCTTTCAGGGGAATTTCAATTAAGAGGTTTAGGGCTTGGCTCGCCACTGACAGGTAAACACGCTGCCTTGATTATAACGGACGATATTGTTACTACTGACGACAGAGAGAGTGAGGCTGAAAGACGCAGCACTATTGCAAAGTATCAGGAATTAATGAACATTCTATCAAATAATAAAGGCTTTTCAGATACTCGCATACTTAACATTGGTACGCCTTGGCATGAGGAGGACGCTTTTGCCCTTATGGAGCGAGGCTTAAAAGAGAAATCCGATAGGCAAAAGGAACTTGAAGAAATAGACTTAAGAAATTTGTCGCCAAAAGAAGTTAAAGCGATTAAAAAAGAAATCCGACAGTTAAATATGTTGCGTGGTTTATTTGTATATAATTGCTATCAAACAGGTTTGATGACTAAAGAGGATATTGAGTGGAAAAAGCGTGTATTGAATGATGACGCATTATTCCAAGCAAACTATATGCTATCTCTTGTTTCTGACGCTGAAAAACCGTTTCCTAAAATTAAAAATGTTGGCAATTATTCAAAAACCTTTTATCAGAACGCTTGGGAGGTTTTTGCAGCCATTGACGCAGCATATTCGGGTGATGACCGTACTGCCGTTGGTATAGGGGCTTGTAATTGGGAAACAAACGAGGTCGTTGTATATGGTCGTATGTATAAAACGGCTTTAGATAAAAATTATATGGAAGTTGCAGAAGTTTTGTTTGAGTGCGGTGTTTCAAAAATATTTATGGAAACTAATACTGATAAGGGGCTTATGGGCGACAAGTTTAGAGAATTAGGCTTTGTGGTTGATAGTTACCATGAAAGTATGAATAAGCATACAAAAATCGTTAGCACTATCCGTCCTTATTGGCGTGAGGAGGGGCAAGAATTGCTACCAGCAGTACAGTTTGTTGAAGAAACTGACGAAGAATACTTAAAAGAAGTTTGGGGCTATAAAAAAGGTGTAAAACACGATGACGCTCCTGATAATTTGGCATGTTTGTTATTAAAAGGTAAATTTGGCTCTTTAGCCGTTAGAGTTAGTTAGAATGGGTAGAAAAAATAAAAAAAATAAGAACAGAGGCAATAAAACTTGGGAATGGCGTAAGGTAAACATTGGCAAAGGGTGGACTTTGCTGTCGGTTGAGTGTTATTTGCAACATACATGCCAAAACTGTATTTATTACCGATACTGTAAAACAACACAAAAGGGTTATAATACCCCTGTTTTGAGGCAAGTTATAAAAGGTTTATTTGTAAAATATGGCAAGCCTCCAGCCGATTTAATTGACAAAGCATGCCAAATTGGATATAATGATTTGTATTAGTGGCAAACAAGGCTATGGCTACTGAAAGTCATTTATAAATGAAAGTCAGGCTATCCTCAAAGCGTTTGTCCTCATACTCGCTTAACACATTCGGCTCAAATTCTCTTGCGTTGATGTTGACATCAAAAACTTTGTCCGGAAAAAGCAAGAACTTTGCACGATACAAAGGTCGCACCTTTAATAAGTTCGGGGAAAATGAGGCTTGTTAAGTCTGCGTAAGCCCTACGCAACGATAGTCAGGGTCGCTCCCTGATAACAGGGCATACTAATTGTTGAAAATTTTTAAAATTTAGGCTATCATCTAAAATAAAAGGGGGAATTTTAGATGTCCTTAACCGATAAAATAATGAGCCGCATGGGCTACATTAAAAAAATAAAAGAAGATGACGGCTTTTGTGAGGGAGGCGATGTCCTTATTCAAGACGGCAAGGTTGTCGGAACTCCGTATCATGATTTTTCAACAAATATGCGTAAACCTGTATTACAACCGTCCGAGTGGGACGCTGCATACAGGCAAATTTCTTGCGTGGGCACAAGTGTTGACCTCATTGCTAACAATATTCAAATGATAGAGCCTGTTTTTTGGGATAAAACTAAAAATCAAGTGGCAGAACGCACAAACGATACACGCTTAAAAGAGTTAAATCAACTGTTTAAAAATCCGTCTGCCGGAGTAAATCGTAAAAAATTTCTTGAAAAATCCTCAAAAGACTATATTTTGCATGGTATTGTATATTATGCCTTTATTTTTAAAGGCATAAAGCCTGTTTCTATTAAAATTTTGGACGCAGAGTTGGTATCTGCAACAGCAGATGTCGCAAATAATCGTATTGGCTCTTATTTGGTCAATAATTCAGGTTCTTTTGACGGAAATTATATTTTTAATGGAACTTATTATCAAAAAGAAGATGATAGAAATTATATTTTAGCACCTTATTGGAATGCTGACCCTCAATGTTCATATTTGCCAGCGTCTATTTTGCTTGGCACAGGCATTGAAACCCTGATGTATTGGTTTGGTTGCTATCATAATAAAAGTTTATTGCAAAATGGGGCAAGACCCTCACTTATATTCCTGATTAAATCTTTATTAAATCCAAAACATAGGGAACAATTAAGGCAAGAAATAAGGGTTAAGCATGCTGGGGCTGGAAATGCCGGAAGTGCCATAATTATTGACGGTTCTGCTGAAAAAGATGTAAAACAATTCTCACAAAATAATAAAGATATGGAGTTTTCGGAGGTGTTAAAAGCCGCAGAGGACGCAATATATCGCAGACTTGGTGTAAATTGGGTGTTGGGTAAAACTGTTCAAAGTAAAGACTATGAAAAAGGCATGCTCATGTTGTTTGATATGACTATTTGCCCTTTATTTCAAGGTATTTTTAACCATTTATTTGATGTTTATAAATATAAAAATGTCGGGTTTGACGACCTTGAGGTGTTTTATCTTGAGCAGAATATCCCTGCATTGCGACCAAGATTTTTGTCTATGATGAAAGATTTGCCTACTTTGGGTATATTTACAGTAAAAGAACGCAGGGGAATGTATAACTACGCTCCTCTTGGCGATTATAGGGACGATGAATTAACTGTTCAAAGTGTTAAAGTTACTCAAAGCGGCATGAATGGCAATAATACAACGGAATTTACAAGCGAAAATAACGAATAAAAATACAAATTGTTGCAAAAAAAATAATAATCGTATATTATTAAATCAAAGAGGGAAAACTAATGACAGGAAAGATAGACGGAAAACGTATTTTTCTAAAACTGCAAAAGGTCAATGAAAACGAGGTTAAACTTGAATTTGACTTTGAGCGTGATGAGGAAAAATATACATACATTATGGCTATTGCAAGCACTCCTGATAAAAACTCTGCTGGGTTTATTGTGGAAAATAAAGCGTTATTGGACGCTTGGGCTGCAAATAAAGCCGCAGGCAAAAATGTTGCCGTTTATGAAAAACATGGCTTACCTGTTGGTAAGGTTGTTTCTTGCGAAGAAATTAGCGAGAAAGTATTAGTTGTTTTAGAAATACCAAAATCAGGCAACGAAAGACTACTTGCTGTTTATGAACAGGGTATTTATGTTGGACTTTCAATAGGCGGCTGGTCGCTTGACGGCGAGTGGATTGATGATGTATTTCATGTAACAGAATTTGACTGGTACGAAGTATCTTTAACTGATATTCCAGCCAATGAAAATGCAACTCTTTTAGAGTTTGCAAATACAAAAAAACCTCAAGCACAGGGGGATAAGACGGAGGAAACAGTTATCAAAACTGAAATTTCTAACGCAGATGTGCATACAGCATTAGAAAATGTTATTAAAGCAATAAAGGGGGAACAGTAATGAGAAAACATGCTGACAAATTTAAAGTACAATTAGAGGGAACACCGTCTAATCAACCTCCTGTAAAAACGGAGGAAATCAAGTTAGAAGATATGCAGAAAAGTCTTGTTTCTGCCGTTGAAACTAAACTTGAGGCAAAAGGTGTTGAAATCAAGGACGGTTTAAAAACTGAACTTGAAGAAACAATTTCACAGTCTATTGACAAAGTTAAGCAAGAATTAGTTGAATTGCAAAACGCTAATAATGCTAAATCTAAAGTTGATGACGCTACTGAAATTGAAAAAGTACAATTACAACGCTTAAATTCTTGTATTAGGGACGGTGCTGAAAAAGTTACCCTCCAGCAATACAGAGATTACCTTGTTGAATTGAACAAACAAGTAAGGGACGCTATCAACGGAAAAGAAATCAAACTTGACGCTACTATCGCTGGCTTTGCTGGTTTTGACGATAGCAGAGGCGGTGCTTTGATTATACCGGAAGTTGACCCTAATGTTAGAGAGGACTTTGTTGAATATGACGAGGGTTTATTTAACGCTATCAACTTTGAGCCTGCTATGAGCAGAACTAAAAAAGTTATCGTTGACACAGTTGAGCCGGACGAAAATGTTGCCGCAGTTAAGGAAACATTAGAAAGAATTGGCTACTCTATTGATGACGGTTGCTTTGTTTCTGCGAACTTAAACTTAAAAGATTATGACGCTCCAGCAAGAATTACATACGATGAAATTGAAGATACTGCTTTCAGAATTGAAACTTATGTCAACGGTAAACTTGTTAGAGGTTGTCGTAGAGGCGTAGCAAAAGACCTTTGGGTTGGAAATTCTGCTGAAAAAATCAAAGGTATTATCAATTATGAAAGAGGTAATACTTATGGTAAAGTTGGCGAAGTTCATGTTGCTACAAGTGGAACTGTAACAATGACCGATATTATGAATTTATGTATAGCAAATAGATGTAAAGGTGTATTGTTCATTGACAGAACAACTTGGGCGAATGTTATTACTGAACAAGACAGTAATTATCGTTATAAATTTGAACTTGGCTTTGTTCAAAAAGGGTTAGGTACACAACCTTTCCACGTTGACGCAGTTGTACCGTTGTTAAATGTTCCTGTAATTTTTGATGACGGCTTTACACTTCCGGCAGCAGTTGCAGCAAATGTAAAAGCAGCAATTTTGCCTCCGTCTGCGGTGGCTGGTTATAAACGCCCTGTTGGTCGTTTTATGATACATGACCACTTAAAGAACAGAGATATGTTGCTTACTGAAAGATATGACGCAGTTTTGACACAGTTCAAATACGTTAAACTCTTAATCGGTACTGCTGCATAAGAAAAATTGATTTGGGGGGATAGGGGCTTTTAATAGCCCCAAAATCCTCAAATAAAAACGGTTACTACTTAAAAGGAAATAAAGGAGCAAATATTATGTGCTATACACTTATTGACAAACTTGAAAAGGCTGCTGCTGCAACTAATATCGCTACTGTTGGCTACCAAACTTTGTTTTCCGTATTAGCAAACGGAGCAAGCGGTGCTGAAAACTACGCTGGTACAAAAGCAGAGGCAGACGCTATTGTTAGCGGAACTACTGTAAATGTTTCTGAAAGTTCTGACGGTTCAAACCCTGTTGCGTTGAACAAGCAATACATTAAGGCAAGAACTAAAGCCGGAACTAAAACTGCTTATCTTGAAATCGTTTTAACAAAGCCTTATATCGCAAGCATTACGCTACCGACTGGCTTGACAAGAACAGTTGATTTATTAACTTTACCGTCAAACTCAAAGGCATAGGCTAAACCCCTATGCCCTGTTTGACTTTTTGTGATACAATTTTAACAACAAAGCGAGGAACTTTACAATGCAAGTTAAACTAAAACGAGATAATTATTATCTCTCTGAAACAGAGGGACAAAAATTTGGGAAAAAGGGCGAAATAATTAACATTGACCCTTTATTCTACAAACATATTAAAGGTATATGTGAAATTGTTAAAGGCAATTCAGAAGAAAAGAAACCTGACGAAAAACCTTTAGATAAAATGAATAAGGCTGAATTGGTAGAAAAAGCAAAAGAGGTCGGCTTAGAATATACTGACGAGGAATATGAGGCTTTTAATAAGGCTGATATTATTAAACTTATTCAAGAAAAGAAATAACCTTTACATTAAAAGTACACTACACAATTAAAAAGCCTTGCCTGCAAATGAGGCAGGGCTTTTTAAGAAAAAGGAATAAACAATGAACGCTTTAGCAAAGATAAAACTATTGTCTAATAAATATGATTTGGTTGTCGAGAGCCTTTATAATGAAGTTACTGACGAGGAAAGCGGCGAAACCACTCAAGAGCCTATTACTGATATTGAGGGGACAACTGCGTTATTAACAACTGACGGTACAAGTTGGGAGTTTGTTGATGAACAATGGCAACAAATTGATGAAAATATCGACAAAACAATATTATATAGTTTATTTCCATTCATTATGTCAGTTTGTAATGCAATTCATAATCCTTTTGCAAAATGCCTTTACTCACATATTTACGAAGATGTTATTTTGGCTTATGGCGAGAACACAAAAGAAGAAATTAACATTACAGGCATAAATGATGATATAGATGTTCAAGCAGACGATTATATTATCGTTAAAACTTGCACAAACGAATATCTAACACAGGTTTTAGAAGTAAGCAACAATACTGTTAAAATTGACAACAAGGGGCTTAATCTGCGAGTTAGCGGAAATGCAGAAACTATCGGGCTGCTTTTCGTTGATTTCCCCCCTCAATTCTTGGATAATGTATTTGCCATGCTTGCTTATGATTTGTTCTTAAGAGAGGATAAGGAAAAACGACAAGAGCGTTTGGGTAATTATACCTATACTAACTTTGAGCCTCATAATTATTATGGATTAGGTTCATATCCTACACACCTTGAGGACGCAGTAAAATATTTTCAACATATTTCAACATAGGGAGGCTGATTATGTCAGAGGAAAAACAAACTAAAAAAAGAGGTAAAAAGTTTGAGGCTGAAATTGGAGCAGAGCCAAAATTTGTGGCAGAAGATACGGCTATCAGAGAGAAAAAAAAATACACACCGGAACAACTTGTAAAGGCGATAGAAGATGTGTCGGTTGAAATTAACAACGCTTATTTTAGAACTCCTTATAATCGTTGCCCTGACTGCAATAAGGGTCAAAATGCTGTTATGGGTCATTTTGGGCTTGCTGGGGCGAATAAAATTGGAAACCTTAAAGGCTTTCAAGCGACAATAGGTGATGTTATTGCTTGGAACTCTGATACTTATAAAGGGCTTTCAATAGTGAGAGATAAAAACAACGGCGTTTTTGAACTTGAAACAAGTCCATTCCATACGCCACGCAAAGAGCCTGCCGTTATTGAAAGAATGGTAGTGCCTGAAAAGTATCGTCCTGTTATTAGACTTATGGCAGAGTTTATTGCTAATCCTGATTTGGAGGACGGTCAAGAATTAGTCAAAATCGGAAATGGGGAATATCCTGATGTTATTAAAGGACAATTATAAGATATTAAGCGTATGGAAAAAGCCAGCCGTTGATGATTATGAGAATAGGCATGCCGACTATATTTTCAAAAAGAAGTTTAGGGGCTTAATTCAATATCCTATGGGGCAATATTATTCAAAATTACTTGACATTTATGATAAAGAAACTTTAAGAATGTCAGGAATATTATTTGCTCCTACGTCAGTTAAATTTGATGATAAAATGGTTTTGAGAAATGTTGACGGCAAGGCGTTTTCGTTCTTTTCTATCATTCCTATAAATCAAAATATAGGCATGATTAAAAGGTGTGGCAAAGTTGACCATAACGAATATCGTATAGAATTTATTAACGAGAATGTTCAATTTCCTACGGACGAGGACGGTAATGTAATATTCAAAAAGCCGAGCGAGGGGGCTTAATATGAGGACTTTTAATATAGACTTATGGCAAACCTTAAAAGAAAATTCAACAGGGCTTAATGAGGGTGCTGGTAGCCTCTTAAAAGGTAATATATTTTTTGGCGTTGCTCCTGCAAACCAAAAAACTCCTTATTGCGTTTTGCATGTTCTTGACAGTGGCAACGATATAAACGCTCAAACTCTTTGCCAAAATGACGAGGGCTATAATACTGCTGGTGTTTCAGATATTCAGTTTAGTGTATATGCGACAAATGATATGGCAATAGATGAAATTTTGCAGGAATTAAATAATATGATTAAATCTTTGCAAAATTTGTCAGAATATCGTATTACAAATGCCGTTAGACAACGTACAAAAAATGCAGCAACTTTTACAAATGAAACAGGGCAGGGTTTTACAGAGTTCATCTTTAAATATGAACACTTATAATTGTTGCAAAAAATAAAATATTGGTTTATGATGATGATAAAGAAAAGTGTAATATCTTAAAAAACAATAAAAGGGGGAACTTATGACTGTAAAACGAGTTATTAACGAGGACACCGGAATTTACTTTTTTGAAATTGGCAGCGAAGTTGCAACAGGCTCTTTAACTGCTGGCACACGCTATCTTGTTACCGCCCTTGCTACATCTGATAGCACTATTCCAAACGGATTAGCCGTTGGCGACATCTTTTTGGCTCACACTGCTATTACTCTTGGTAGTGGCGACAAGGTTAAACCATTAACAATGACAAAATTCTGCGGTTTTCAAAACATTGACGGAACTTTTGACAAAGAACAAATTGACGTTACTGCAATTTGCGACAAAACCACGACTTATAGAGCAGGTCGCTTGACTGTTGAACTTTCAGGCACACTTGTTGTAGAAACATCAACAGGCGAAGAAACTGCTACTGATGTTGTTATGGGTAATTTAATTACCTTGCTTTCACAACAGGCAGACGGCTCTTATGAAAGAAGTGCCGTAGGAGCAGATGTAAATGTCGCTATTGTATTGACAGAGGGTATCGCTGGAAATGATGTAAAAGATTTAACACTTTACACTCCAGCACAAATTTCATCAGGTGGCTTTAGCGGTGGTACAAACTCTGCAAAAACTGCTGATGTATCTTTGTCAGTAACAACAGGCGAATTTGAGCCGCAGTTCGTTAAAGAAAACAGAATTGCTGCCTAATTGTTAGTACACTATTGCAATAATAAAGGAGCGAGGGAATTATGGCAATAAGAGCATATAATCAAGTTACATACAAGGCAAAAATCAAATTTGAGGATAATTCTACTGTTGGGGCAACATTCAGGTTGCCTCGCAGTATGGATTATTTTCGTAGTGCCGAGGGTAATACAAATAAAGATAATTTAATGACATTCTCTAATACTTGTCTTGGTTTTGATAAACCTGTTGATGTTGAATTAGAGGACGGTACACAAATTCAATGCAACACTCTTGCAGAGTTACTTGAGTATGGCGTACCTATTGATATTACTGATGTATTAGTACAATGGCATAAAAAACATACGGAAAATGAAAAAGCCAAAGAGGCTTTAGTAAAAAAGTCAAAATCGGCTGGGAACTCCACGCAAAAGGCTACACCCGACACAAACAATTAAGCGAGGTCGAGGCAAAAACGCCAATGTTCGTAGGCGATAAGAAAAATCCTATCGCTATCGGTAAAAAAGGTCAACTCCTCGCCAATTTAGACGAGGAGTTTTATCAACTGTTAGATGACGCTTACATGCATATTTCCGGCTTTAGAAAAATCTCGGCAGACGATGAAACCTTGACAAGTGGCTACATATACGCAACACGATATTTGGTATTACAACTTATGCAGGAGTACAACGGTGGCAAATGTTTCTAACGAAAATTTAATACTTAAGATAAGGGGAATTTCCGACCGAGTTAAGCAAATTCAAGACGAGGCTGGGGATATTCTCGTTAGAAATATACGTTCTCAAGCACGACAAAAGTTTAATAACGACCCAAAATACCCCTATGAATTTCGCAATAGTTTTCAAGATGATAATGTTGTTTATCATGACAAAAATGAGCATGCTGTTTTTGTTGACCACCCAGCCGCTAAAAGACTTGAATATGGTTTTGGCGATATAACTATCCGTCCTAAAAACGCTGAAAAATTACATTTTAAAGGGGTAAATGGCGAAGATGTTTATGCAGACGAAGTACATATCAAGGCTACAAAGCCTGTTGGATATGTGCGTGCTGCCATGAAAGAAACCCAAGAAGATTTAAAAAAGCGATTTAAGGAGGTAATGTCTTAATGTCTGATGACGCTTTACGCATAGATATTCAAACCATAGGAGGCGAAAGAGCCGTTAAGATATTGACAACTCTTGCAGATAAGACGCAAGAGGTTACTGACTTGCTGGAAAATACAGGCTGGGGAAACAAAGAAATATCAGCCCTAACAAGAGAGTTTAACTCATTATCGGGGGCAATTTCTAATTATTCTAAAGCAGTTCAAGATGTAAATAAAGCAAACAATGCCGCTGCTATGGGCGAGCAAAAATTGGCTACGGAAATGAACAGAACTGCTTTGCAGGCTGCAAAGTTAGAAATGCAACACATGAGAAACGCTGCGGCGGCTCAAAAAATGGCTACTGCGGCTGAAAAAGCCCAAGCCCCTTATAATCAACTAAAGGCTGAATTGGCTGCTGCTGAATTGGCTTTAAAAAATCTTTATACAACAGGCGAAAAAGGAACAAACCTTAATGCTGCTATATCAGAATATCAAAGGTTATCCGCAGCCGTCCAAGATGTAAATAATAAAATGAAAATGTCTGCAAGTGGCTCATATAGTCGCATGAATGAGGAATTGCAACAGTATGGTAATCGTCTTAAAGAGGCTATTGCTGCCGGAAACTTAAATGATGTTACACTTGGCAGAATGGGCGAAAAATATAAAAGGCTACAAGGCGAAGTTGCTGCCGTAGATGATAAATTTAAGCAACTGACAGGGCAAATGGAGGACACAGGCAACGAAAGCATTGCTCTTTCTTCCCTGTTTGGTAATTTGGCTGCTGACGGTATTCAGAGAGTTATAGCCTCTCTTGGCAATATGATAGGCGACATGTCAAAGGCTGGGGTTGCTATGGACGGCATAAAAAATACTATGGCTGCTGGTGCGAGAGGTTTGAGGCAAGGTGCTGACGAAATGGCATTTACCGCAGACATGGCAGGCAGACTTGGTTTGAATTTACAGTCAACTTATGAGCCTTATGCAAAATTCATGACTTCATTTACTCGGTCAGGAGGCACAATAGCCCAGTCAAGACAAATATTTGAGGATTTGTCAACGGCTATGGTATCATTACACCTGTCCTCTGCTCAAATGGAAAATGTATTTGTTGCGTTAGAACAAATGGCAAACAAAGGCACAGTTCAAGCGGAAGAACTTAAAAGACAATTAGGTAACGCACTTCCGGGGGCGTTTGAATTGGCTGCTCAAAGCATGGGCATAACCGCTGGGGAACTTATGGACTTGATGAAAAAAGGCGAGGTAATGTCAAAAGACTTCTTACCTAATTTCGCTGCTATGGTCAAAGATAGTTTGGGTAAACAAATCGGAATTGCCGTTGACCAGTATAATGCACACTTAAATCGTATGCAGACACAAACATTCTTATTGCAAGCCAATGTCGGACAAGCAATGAATAATGCTTTTGTGCCTTTTATTAAGATTTGGACAAATGTATTAGGACTTGCTAATAGAGTTACAGGAGGGCTTGGGGAAAGTGCCGCTGCGGTTACTGCTATGCAAGCAGCCATGCTCACTGCTGCGACTGCCTCTGTTATTTTTGTAACAAAATTTGGTGTTGTAAATACGGCTTTAACTGCTATGAAAGCCAATGCTATTGCTGCTGGTAAAGCACTTTGGGCTTTGGTTGCAAATCCTGTTGGGGCGACCTTGCTTGCGGTCGGTGCGGCTGCTTTATATTGTGCAAATTCAGTAAGTCAGGCAAATAAGTCTTTTGAGGAGGCTGCCGTTCAGCAGCGTGATGTTACAAACAATGTAACAGGGCTTATCTCTGAATTTACTCAATTAGCAGAAATTCAAAATCGTTCGTCAGCACAACAAGAGGCTTATAATAGAAATCTTGAAATGTTACGCTCTCAATATCCGGAAGTTTTGCAATATATTCAAGAACATGGTATTTCCATTAAGAATGTTACAGATGAACAGGCTAAAAATATCGCTAAAATGGCGATACAGTCTGAAATGATGAAAGCACAACAGTTGTATGTTGATGAATTGAGTAATAAATGGCTTATTTTTGGAGCAAGATGTAAACAAGTTGGTTTAGGCGTTGTGCTTGTTTTGCAGGGCATTGGTGCTGGTATCGTACACGTTGTTGTTGCCGTAGGTCAAGCAGTTACAAGGCTTGTTTCACTTGCTACAAAGGCTTTTGCAGAGGTTGCGGAAAAAGGTGCATGGGTTGCGAGTAAAATTGGTGCAAAAGAAATGGCAGTTGCCCTTGATAACGCCTCAAAAAGCATGAACGGCTTTGCAGATAGTGCTTGGAATGTTGGTAAGGCTACTCATAATTATATCAATAGCGGACTTTCCGGTATGGTTGATTTAATTAAACAAGTTGATTTTGACCGTCAAGACAAGGCTATGCAACGCTATAAAGATACTGTTGCTATTCTCGGTCAGGAGGAGGCAAAATTAGCAAGTCAACTGATGTATTCTCAAAGTTCAGTTGCAGGCTTACACGCAGGGGGCGATAGCAAAGGAAAAGGTAAGGGAAAAGGAAAATCATCATCGAGAACTAAAAAGGCTGATGACGCCTTTGAGGCTTTACAAAAAAGCATGAAAGCCCATGAAGAAGAAATCAGACTTATGGCTTTGGCTGGCGATACTGCAAGCGATAGATATAAACAAGTAAGTGCCGCATATATAAGAGAAAAGGCACAAATTGAAGAAGTAAATCGTCAGGTTGCCTTATTAACGCAGACGGAGGTTACAGGCTGGGATTTAACCAAGAAAAAGGCAGAGGCAGCCACAAAGACATATCAATACCGTTTGGCAAACTCTACGGCTTATACTGCCGCAGAAATTGAGAACGCAAAACAAACAATGAAAAATCTCAATACTGAAATTAAATACCAAGAGGTATTAAAAAAGAGAGAGGATATTTTACAAATTACAAATCGTGAGGCAAGTAAATTGTCAGATACCCTAATTGATAGCCTTTTGGATTTTGACAGTAATCTTTCAGTTTGGGACAGATTTAAAAATGCTGCTTTATCTGCAATTAAATCGGTTGCTACGAGTTGGATTAAAGAAATTGGCAATAGTGTTCTTGCTGGCTGGCAGGCTGGTTGGGCTAAAAATGGAAGTGGAAATCGTTTTGTATCTGCTTTGTTAGGTGCTGGGTCGGGATTTGCTGGCACACCTCTTGAGGGGACAAAAGATAATCCTACATATACAGGCACAGGAGCATTAAATGGTGCTTTTGGTGGTATTCAAAAAGCATGGGCAAATGTTAAGCAAAAGTTTGGTTGGGGACAGTCAAGTGGCTCTCTAACAGGAGCAGCAGCCTCAATTACAGGGGACGCAGACACAGGTAGCATATTATCCACTTTAACAGGGCAGGCAACAGGGCTTTCAGATGCTTTGTTGAATGCCACAAATCCAGCAATATCAAGTACAATTACAGGACTTGGGGGAATGGCGTCATCTGCTATTGACGCTGGTATGGGTGTTGCTAATGTTGCAAGTCCAGCCGTTTCAGCAGCAGGAAGTATCGCAAGCATGGCTACGGCTGCCCCTATTGCGGCGGCTGGGTTGGGTGCTATGGCTGCCGTTATGACGATAGCAAGTTCTGCTTTTACAACGGCTGCTCCTGCTTTAACGACAATGGCTGGTGCTATGGCAAGTTTAGCAGCGTCAGCAAGTACGGCTGCAACGGCTATGGCGGCTCTTGCAGTTGCTACGGCTGCTGAAAGTGTTGCAAAAATTCCGTTTGTAGGTGGTTTTCTTGCCCCTCTTGCAGCAACTCTAACAGGAGCAGGAATAGCCGCCGGAACAGTAATGACAGGAGCAGGAATAGCCGCTGGGGCTGCTATGGCTGGTGGTGGTCAAATGATAGGAGGAGCGATGTCAGGACTTGGCAATAAATTGTCAGGTGTAAGTTCGCTTTCAAAATCCACAAATGTTGTACCCCATGCGAAAGGTGGCATTGTGTCCTCGCCTACAATGTTCCCTATGCAGGGCGGTAATGTTGGGTTGGCTGGTGAGGCTGGCACAGAAGTTATCGCCCCTGCAAAACGCATGGCGAATGGCGATGTAGGTATTGGTGCGGTTGCTCCACAAGTTACTATCAACAATTATACAAATGCCGCCGTAGAAGTTAAAAGACGCCCTGATAATAGTACGGAAATTAAAATTGCAGAGTTAAATTCAATGCTTGCAAGCAGCCGTTCAAACAAAGGTATGGTGGCAGCACAAAGTCGCTTGCAAAAGCAGGGGAGGCAGATAGGTTAAAATGGGAAAAGACAATAATGTAATTTTTGATACTCAAGAAAAATTGTTTGTTAAATCAACGACAGACGGTTTATATATCATGCCTTGGCGACTTTTACATGACGGTTATCAAGTTACAAGACAAGAAACGGTTGTAAGTGTTGACCCTGACGCTGGTATTCCTATAACTCACTCAAGATTTTCTGCCGGAGGTCGTATAATTTCAGCAAAAATCTATGTTGATACGGAAGAAACATGGTGGTTTTGGTATGCAAGAGCCACAAACAACAGGGCTTTGCCTTGTTGGATTTATGATGTTAAACTTAACGGATTTATGCGTTGCTACATACTTGAACAGCCTACTGTTGAGCCTGCTGGTAATAGCGTTAAGGCGGTATATGTTCAACTTAAGATTTATGCGTTCTCTAATGCAATTCCAATTAAGAGATTTATTACTGAAAATACACCTGAAAGAATTGTTACAGAGGGTAATGGTGCTTTAGTTTACGAGAATGATGAGGTGATGTACTAATGCCGATTTTACCAATGATAAGTGCTACAAAAACTCTTGATAAGGTTCTTTGCTTGGCGGCTGATATTAAGCATAGTAGTTTTGCAAATGGGCGTTATAGTATTTGTAATGATGTCGTTGAACACACAAGGACGGACGAAAACGGAAACAAAATTATCTATCAACCATGCCCTTTTTCGTTTAATTTGCCGTCCCAAAGCGAAACTGATAATTCAGGGTTTGGCGTTACGAATGTCAATTTGATTAGTTCAAATATTTTAAGGGCGGCTGACAATAGTTTTGAAGATATTATCATACAGTGCTGGCTCATTCTTGCTGATTATGACGGTTCAAGTAGTTGGGTAAATTTGGGCGAGTATATTTGGGACACCGACCAAACTGAAACTATGGAAACTGTAACAGCCTCTCTTGTTATGAAAAATTGTTACACGATAAATGCAGGGCGTTTTAGGGGCAAAAACCCGTCCCTTTTCGTCAACTTAAATCATCGTTAAGGAGGGTAAAATGGACGAGCAAAGTTTAATTAAATATATGACAACAAAACGCTACAAAGAGGGCGAATATGTTTGTTGGGATTTTGTAAGAGATATTTATAAAGATTTATATAATATTGATTTGCCTGAATATCCTGCGGACGAAATACAGGCAGAATTTAAGTATGAATTAACATCAAACATCAAACACAAAAAAATTCCTGCTGGCGAGGCACAAGAGGGCGACATTATAGTCTTTTCGCTCTTTGCAAATCAGCATGCAGGAGTTATGATAAATAATGAAAGTTTTATACACTTACCAAAAACAGGCGTACAAGTAAGCGATATTGCAGATGTGGGGAAAAATTATGTCATTTATAGAATGGAAAAATAAGTTAAAAATTAAAATTTTTGCTCCGGCAACGGTTTGTCATAGACAATTAGGGCAGTATTTCAGCGAATTAAAATACTGGGCTTGGCTGCCTGCTTTTATGGTATTCAAAAATGAGCCTGTTGGCGATGACGGCTATTATAAAACTCTTTTGGTAAACGGTAAAAGAATAAAACCATATACAATAATTCCGAGAAATGCTTTTATTGAAATTAGAGAGAAACCCCAAGCCATTACTGCGTTGATTACAAGTATAGTCGGAGCAGTTGCAGCCGCTTTATCTGTATCAACGGCAGTCGCAGGGGTTATTGTTGGGGTTGCTGCTGCATTGGCTATCGGTGGTTTGATTATGGGCGTTTCTGCTATTGCCGGAAAGTTTGGAGCAAAACCAAAAGGCAGTTCAAACGGAACGGATAAACCTACATATCAGTCAAATAGTTCGCCCTCATTATCAGGGGCTAAAAACGAATTACAAGAGGAAGTTGTGCCTATTGCTTTTGGGCGTTCTTTACAAGTTTTTAATTATTCTCAATTCTGCATACCTCTTGTTAAGAGCGGCTACGGTGGTAATAGATACAGGGTTTATAGTGTTGCAGGATATTCAAATGCTCGATACTCTGATTTTAGGCTTGGCGATATTCTTTTGTCAAATTATCGTCCGTCCTCTTACAGTTTGCAGCAGGCTAACGGAATTAACTCATTTATAGGCTGGGATAACGCTGTTACTGAAAGTTTTAATAAAGAATTATCTTTTGACCAGTCGCAAGCAGTTTTTCAGTCTGCAATAGCCTATTATAATGACCAATGTTCCGGTACATCTTTAACCATAACTCAAAATTATAATTTTACAGGAGTTGCGTATAATTCTTGGACAAACAAACAAATGGATTTAACAGCAACTTTTGTGTCAAACGATTTAGATGTAACGCTTTCAACCTCTGTAACAATTACAAGAAACGATTTAGTTTATGATAGTGCGACAGGTAGTTATAATGCCACAAAAACAGTTACAATTAGTTTAGGTTCTTACAATATATCTGAATATCGTTATACAACTACAACTCCAAACGGTAACACAAGAGGCAATTCAGCAGAGGGTAATTTGAATTGTTATTTAATTGATGAAACGGTTACTATTGGCGAAGATACTTTTGAGGCAAATGTAAATCAAGGTGTAAACAGTTATAATGGCGATAGAAACGAAATTATATCCCAGTCGCCTACTGAAACACAATATTGCGATATACATTTTAATTTCCCTCAAGGTTTATACTCTATAAATTCAAGTTCGGGCAAGCGTGTTCGTGTTTCAATTAGTGCGGAAGTTCAATGGAAACGCAAAGATGAAACACAATGGCATGGAATGAATGAAAGTAATATTGCAAGGATTTATACAAGAGATATTGACGGAAATATAGGCAATTTAAGCAGTCGTATTACAAGAAATGGCAATAACTTTACTTTTAAAACTCCTGACGATATAAATAATGCTGATGATAATTTCTACGAGTGCGTAGGTATTCAATTTGCAACGGCAGGACAATATCAAGTAAAAGTAATGCCTATTGTATTTACAAAAGATGATTACTGGGTTGGCTCTATTTATATTTCTGAAATCGTTTGGAGGCTTAAATCGGGTATTCCGGTTGTAGATAGTAGTATTTTGCCTTATGTTTCTCAAATTGCATGTACTTTTAATGCTACAACACAATTAGACGGAGAAGTGGACGAATTAGGGGCTATTGTTTTTCCATATATCACAAACTTAAAGACAGGAGGGCTTGAGCAAAGCAGAAATCCTGTTGACATTATATATTATCTGCTTACCGACCAAGCAAGCAACCCTGACCCTATGTCGCCTGACCAAATTGACCTTGTTTCATTTAAAAAAGCAAGAGAATGGTGTGAGGCTCATGGGTGTAAATGCGATGGGATAGTTACAGGCGAGATAAAATATGAAACCGTTATCAATGAAATTGCAAGCAATAATCAACTATATTTCATACCTAACAAATGGGGCAAGGCGGTTTTAAGAGTTGATACAAATGAGGACGGACGACCTATTAAAACTCTAATCAATGCTGAAAACAGTTGGGATTTGAGCATTGTTCGCAAAAGAGGTCGCTTAAATCGTCTTATGGCTTTGCGTTGTTCTTTTATTAACGAAGAAACTTGGTCAGAGGACGAAATAACAGGTTATTGGTATGACGGAGCATGCCATTGGCAGCCGGAGGAGGGTAAAGACGACCAATATTATAAACCTGAAAAGAGAGAACTGCAATATATTAAAAATGCCGATAATGTTAAACGCAGAATTGCGTATGAATTAGAGATAGAGAACGAAAAGAACACAACAGCAACTTTTAATATTGCAAGAGAAGTTTTAGACTTGGAAATACTTGATAGGGTGCTTGTTGCAGACTATACACGATTAAATGAGGGCTGTTCCGGTTCTATTGAGGAACTTTTATATAATGCTGACCGCTCGCAAATAATCGGATTTAAGTCATCGCTACCTTTTCCAGTATCAGAGGGCATGACGGCTACAATACGCTCGGTTGATATATCGGGTGAGGGTTTTAATGTAAACACTTATGAATTAGTCCCAAATACGGCAACCGTTTCAAAAATTCTTTTCAAAACACCTATTGATACGAATACATCAAATTTGAGAGGTCATGGATTTTATGATATTGACGGTGCTGAAATTTACTATACAGGCGATTTGTTTATGGCTGGGGTTACTGAAATTTTAAGTATGGTTATCAGTAACATAGAAGAAGTACAAGGCGAGGACTTTACCAGCAAAATTACTTGCAGATTATACTAAAAAGATGTATTATACAACATAAGGGGAGGACTTTACAATGTCAATGAACACACCAATAGGAAACATTACGCAGACAACTCCTATCAACTCTTTCCACGAATTGACGGAAATGCAGTTAAGTCAATATTTGTTAGGCATTAACAATATTGCTCAAGGGGACGGTGCAAGAATTACATTACAAAACCTTATCAAAGGAATTGTAAGTACAGATGAAAACAACCTTATTACACTTGATAGTAACGGCAGATTATCGGTAACGGCTGGGGCTTTTAATACTGATACAGGTTGGGCGACTGCTCCTACAATAACTATTGACTGGTCGGCTGGTACAGTCATGGGCGTAGGGGGCGTGTTTTATCTCGGAGGCGTTTTAGTGCCTGCTTTATCAAATTTTATTGCAGATGATATGCCTACCGATGTTGGAAAACATTATTTATATTATAATACGCAGACGCAAGCGTTAGAGTGGTCAACAGGCTATCCGACAGTGCAAAGTGATTTTGTTCATCATATTTGCGAAATTGTTATTTTGGCTGACGGTAATAAATTTGCAATTCAAACTTGGGGACTTGGTGGCACATCTGAAAGCGTTATTGAATATTTGAACGCTACGACAGGAATGGTCGTATTAAGCGGTGGTCAGATTTCAAATGTTGTTACAGATACACCGCAACAAAGATACCCAGTTATAAACCAAGCAAAAATAGGTTTGGCAAACTTTTCTCAAACCCTTGCTACAACAAGTACAGGGTCAATATATATGCAAGCAAGAGCAACCGCAGAAAATGTCCTCGCTTGTGAGGGCGGTCAGGCTGAAATCGTGCCTGTAAATGCTGCGACAAACGCTCCAATGTATAACAATGATTACACATTGACGGCTCTTGAAAGCGGAAAATTTATGAACGTATGGCTCGTTGGTTTGCCTACTGCTGGCACAACTCCATACACAACAAACTATTTGTATGTTACAGGCGACACGCAATATGATGATTTAGCAAGTGCGGCTGCGGCTG
The DNA here is from genome assembly GCF_045129435.1 of Ruminococcus sp. Classification (GTDB taxonomy): domain Bacteria; phylum Bacillota; class Clostridia; order Oscillospirales; family Acutalibacteraceae; genus Ruminococcoides. Next base: position 32,449 of record NZ_JBGVJL010000206.1, read on the forward strand.
ACCCTGCTTTGGATAGTTCAATGCTGGCTATTGCAAATCAATTTGAAAGATATTGCACAATAGCCCGATTTACTTTAAATTATACAGGGGAGGACTTTAGCGTGATAGATTATGGCAGAATTAGTCAAACGGCAGGAGGAGGCTCAAGTAGCGGCGGTGGTGGTGGCACCACCGGAAGTGGCAACGAGGGCATTCCTACATCTGCTTGTTACAATTTAAGAGTTGAAAGAAGTTCTGACGGCTCTAATTATTCATTAAACTGGCAAGACCCAGCAGACACAATAATTGACAACCATATTTTGTGTACTTGGGCTAAAACGATTATTGTCAGAAAAGCAGGAGCATATCCACAAAGTACAGAGGACGGTGTTGTAGTTGCAGAGAATACAACAAAAGACGCATATAACAATACTGCTTTGGTTGATAATGTTCCAAGTACAACTGTTGAATATTATTACAGGGCTTTCCCTGTATCAGTAAATGGGGTTGTAAACCTTGACCCAAGAAACCTTTTTGGAACGACAATTTATGGTTATTACATTGATACGGCTGACAGCAACCCTGCGACAAGAGTACATTATGTAGGTCATAACGAAAACTTTAAGTCTGCATATATGAATTACACTCTTTCTCGCTTTATATATGACGACTGGGAAAATGCGTTTTTCATGCCTCGTCCAGTAATGTTAAAATATGACGGAACTGTTGACTATGAGTTAAATCCTGATAATTACGCACAAAAGAAAGACGGAACTGCGTCAGACATAACAAATACATCTTATGCTGGTAATGTTATGGTTGGATTTCCCCAAGTTTGGCGTTATTATGAAACTGACGGCTACAAGGACTATTATTGGTTTGCTAATAGGCAAATTAATGACGCTTGGAAATGTTATACGCACATTAACAAAGACGGCGACCTAATTCCTGAAATGTTTATGTCTGCTTATGACGCAAGTAATGTATCTAACCAATTACGCTCTTTGTCAGGTCGTGCCCCTTACAATAACAGCACGATGACAAACGAAATTCTTTGGGCGAGTGCAAACGGTACTTACTGGACTAACGGAACGCTTGCAGACTATCTGCTTGTTAGAGATTTGCTTGTTTTAATCGGAAAATCAACTGATACTCAAACAATATTCGGAAACGGACACTATACAGGTGGCTCACAAGCAAGCCACTTAAAGTCATCAGGAGCAAGAAACGCTAACGGATTATTCTATGGTACAACTGCCTCTGAAACAGTTAAAGTATTCGGTATTGAAAACTTTTATGGTAATTTATGGAAAAGAATTGTTGGCTGGATTATGGTCAATGGCGTTCAAATGATTAAATTAACAAGAGGAACTGCTGACGGTTCAACTGTTGATGAATACAATATGTCAGGCAGTGGCTATATTTCTCTTGGTTTAACACCGTCAGGTACAAGTGGAGGCTACATTTCGGCGGGGTCGCTTGTCGCTCCTTACGGATTTTTCCCTACACAAATGAACGGCTCATCTTCAACATACTACACAGACGGTATGTGGTTTAATAACGGCATAACGGCAGCGGCTCTTGTCGGCGGTGCTTGCCGCAATGGCTTGCTGGTCGGGGCTTTCGCTACGACTTTGGACGATGCCCCCTCGGATGCGTACTGGAGCCTCGGGTCGTCCCTTTCTTGTAAACCACCTTTACAATAGGGGGAGCAGGGGGACAAGTCCCCCTGAAACGAAAACCGCACCACACAAGCGTTTCAGATATAAAAGTTGCAAAAGATACGGACATGTGATACTATATTTTTGTTCGTATCTTGACAACTTTATAAGATTTCAGGGATTTGGAGTACGGCAGCGGCTCATGTCGGCAGTAATTGCAACAATGGCTTGATAGTCGGGGCTTTCGCTACGAATTTGAACAATGCCCCCTCGAATGCGAACTGGAACATCGGGTCGTCCCTATCTTGTAGAAATATCCTTATGAACATATAAAATCGTATATATATCGTTTCGTTATATATAACTTTCAAATGTATTCCATATTCCTTACCACTTGGTAAAAATTAGGCTGACAAAGGCGTGGGTTAGTAGGCAACGAAAATCTGCGAGGCTACAAGAAAAACAGAGGGCAATGTGAGGACTTATAAACATCAATTTGAAAAAGTCATTGAATACGGAAATCTTGCAAAAGCCATAACTCGCTCCTCACTGCGAAAAAGGGATAGGGACGATGTATATGATGTATTTCTTAACCCCGATAAACATATTAAAAAGATTACAAAACAATTACTTGAACAAACTTGGAAACCTCGTAAACATAGAGCAGAAGTTATAAATGACGGAATAACGCAAAAGAAAAGGCTTATTATACGCCCTGACTTTTGTTATGAACAAGTTATTCATCATGCAGTTATTCAAGTTATGCAGCCAATATTCTACAAGGGTATGTACGAATATTCTTGTGGCTCTATACCGGACAGAGGGGCTACGCTGGGGCAAAAATATATAGAAAAATATATAAGGAAAAACAACATTTCAAATCCACCTAAAAATTGTAAATGGAATAAATCAAATATAAAATATGTCTTAAAATTAGACATTCATCATTTTTTCCAAAGTATAAACATAAATATTCTGAAACAAAAATTTGCTAATAAAATCAAAGACGAGCGTATGTTGTGGCTCTTAAACACAATTTTGCAGTCTAACATCGTATCTTTTGAGGGACAAGATGTTGATATAGGTTTGCCAATAGGATATTATACTTCTCAATGGTTTGCAAATTGGTATTTACAAGACCTTGACCACTTTATAAAAGAGGACTTGCACATTCGTTGTTATGTTCGATATATGGACGATATGATTATGTTTGGCAAGAATAAAAAAGAGTTAAAGTGTTGTCTTGAGAAAATTAGAGAGTTTTTAAAAACATTAGACTTGGATATAAAAGGTAATTGGCAAATATTCAGATTTGATTATATAGACAAAAACGGCAAACGCAAGGGCAGACCTCTTGATTTTATAGGCTTTAAGTTCTACCGAGATAAAACAATATTGAGAAAACCTATTATGTATAAAGCAACACGAAAAGCCTCAAAATTAGAGAAAAAAGAAAAATTGACTTGGTATGACGCATGCCAAGTCCTTTCGTATATGGGTTATTTCAAACACTCAAATACATGGCTAATCAGAGAAAAATATATTGCAAAGAAAATCAGCATAAAAGCCTGCAAATCGGTAATTAGCAAACATTCCAAATCGTTAAATTTGCAGAAAAAGCAAAATAGTGATAAGATTAAAGAAAAAGGGGAACAAAATGGCGATAACATTCAAAAGAGCAGAAAAGATTAACGATAAACCTGAAAGAGTGGAAAAAGCACTTAATGGTTGGTATATTAGAAAAAGTTTTAAAAGTGAGGAAGTCGTTGACCCTCAAAATGAAGAAATAAAAAACATTAAATATAGTTATGACGAGGCATTTTTGACCGATGATGAATACAACATATTCTTAATCGGACAAGAAATATCGGGGGAAAATTATAATTCTGACGCATATTTGAACTATAAAGCCGCTCTCGATAAGCCTGTTATCTACCCTGAAAACGGCAATAAATACAAGCCCCTTTGGGTTAAAAACGCTCAAGGCGAGGACGGTGTATATATTGATTTTCTACAAAAGGGCGAAATGTTCCCTGAACTTATCTATCCTATTGCTATTTGGGACGCTACTGAAAATCCTGAAAAAATAGTTAGTATGGATAAAGAGGCTTTTAAGGCTCTTGTTGGTTATCTTGGTAAAGTTCAAGAAAAATTATACACCGAGTATAAAATTGCCAAGGGGCAAGAAGAACAGGAGCGTAATATATGAAAATACATAGAAAAGCACTTGAAGTATATAAATGGACGCCTTTTTGGCTGGCTATTTGCTATCTTATGAATATCTATTTATATCACTCAAATCAATGGCGTACTATGGCTCACTTGGTATTTTTCTTTGTATTTTTAATTCCTTATATTTTTGTAAATTGCATGGTTGTTCGCCATATTTACACAAAATGCAAAAGTAAAGAGAGGGACAATTACTATGAACTTTAAGATAGAGGACTTAATACACTTTTTAATATTCGGCTTTTTAGGTTTACTCGGTGGAACTGCCAAATATCTTAATACGCATAGCAGTAAATACAACCTTAAATCCTATACAAGCATGGTCGTTACCTCTGTTTTAGTTGCAATAATTGTATGTTTTATTGTTCTGCAAAAAACGGATAGCAGCGAATTTTTAATCGCAGTTGGTATTACTTCCGGTTATCTTGGTTCTCGTCTGTTTGATTTGCTTGCAGAATGGTTTTTAGATAATGTGGAAAAATTACTTAATAGACATAGCCATATAGGAGGCGATGACGATGTTGGGGACGATAGCAGCAGCGATTAAGTCATTGTGCGATATGCTTGCACAATTTGCAGAAACACAAAATACTGCCATTGAAAGACAGTCGGAAACGACAGTCAATAAGTCGTGCAAAAATTCATCAAAAGCAATAAAAGCGGCTAACAAGGCTCTTGATATTGCTGCAAAATATATGGATAGTTTTGATAAAAAAGATTTCAAAGACTTTAGAAAATACAAAAAAGACTTTGATAATAATATAGGGAGCAAATAATGAAAGAATTTGGCAAAGCATTCGGGGAGGCTGCCTACAAGGTGGCAAGCAAAATGGGAGGCACAAAATCGCAAGGTAAATGTGCATTAGCCGTTGGGGACGCTCTCTCTATGGTCATGGGGGAACAAGTTGCAAAGCAATATCGTGGCAATGCTTGGACATGGATTTCAAAAGTTAAAATGTCTAATTTATGGCGTTTTCTTAAACAGTCTAAAGATACTACAAATTTGCCTGCTGGGTCGCTTGTGATTTGGAATAAACAACCTACCCACCCTTACGGACATATTGAAGTCGCAGACGGCAACGGACACCTTTGCTCTGATTTTATTCGCTCTGATAAATTGGCTCTATATAGAAATAATCCTGATAATATTATTCCTTTACTTTTTGTACCTGCTGAACTTCAACTACAAAATGTCGGCGATAACCTGCCTGCAAAGGTTAGAGTTATCGCCTCTGCTTTAAATATTAGAGAACATGCAGGAATGGACGCAAAAATTGTCGGACAGTATAAAAAGGGTGATATAGTTACCATTTGGGCTATTGAAACCAAGTGTACTACTCAATGGGGCAAAAATTCAAAAGGATTTTTCTGCCTGTTTAATGAAAGAGAGAGTTTTGTAGAACATGTTTGATTTTGTTTGTAAAAAATGCGGTGAAATTCAAAAACCACAAAAAGAGGGCGAAAAATTTAATAGTTTTGGTACAACTTGCCAAAAATGCGGAGGCGAGTTAAAAATACAAATGCGAAAGCAAGAGAGGGCAAAGAAATGATTTTATCAGCAAAATTAAAGGCACAAGTTAAAACACTCCTGATTAAACTAATCAGAGGCAAGAAAACGAGCATTATTGGAATGAAAGAGAAAGCGTATGATTACATAAGAGAACGCCTGCCAAAATGGCTTGTATTTATTTTTGACGGATACATTCGTAACAAAATTGATACTTTATTTATGGAGGCTTTAGCAAGTGTTAAATGTGATTAAACCCTTAACCTATAAAAGCCGTTTGCAACAAATAGGGGACGGTAACAAGTTCATTCTTGAGGATAATGAGGTTTTTGCAACACATGCAGGCGTAATATTTGCACCTCGTTATACCTTTACCGACAATATTACTTTTATAAATAATACTTTTGTTGATGTCAGAGCCAGCCACATTCATGATATAGGTTGTGCCACTCACAAACTACTTATATCTAATTTAACCGAGCAAGACTTAATTGAGAGAGGCTTGCTTTATCTGAATGAAAAAGCGACCGAGAGAGAATGCCGATTTCTTGAAACACTTAAAAAGGCTGGCAGATATAACGGAAATACCGATGTTTCGGTTTATGTTTGTGATGATATTCCACAAGAATATATCGAAACGATAGATGTCAGTTTTTCTGAAAACAACCGACTATTTAAGGAAATGTTGAAAGCAACCGGAGTAAACAACTTTATGGCAAATACAATGGGTAGTGCTGTATATTTGAATATTGGCTGGGTTGCAAAAGCCGTCAAACCTATGCCCGATATAGACAGGTTGTTTAAAGATATTTTGATTACATAAGAGAGGAAACGCCTATGAGAACAGAGCCTATTAAGCCACAACCTACTTTTGGTGGCTACAATTCCGTACTTAAAACCTTATATAAAAAGGGTAAATTACCGCAAGTTAAAAGGGGTTTTTATGGCGACAGGCTCACTAAAGATAATTGCAGTCTTGAACATTTGCTTTGCAGAGAGCAAGGAGGCACGACCGACCTATCAAACCTTGTTTTAGCAAGTAAGCGTAAAAACAATGCAAGAGGCAATAAACCCTTAAGAGATTTTATTAACTTAAAGGCTATGGCTGATTACCTAACTCAATTTAAAGGTATAAGACGAAAAGGTTTTAATGGCGATAAGTACATAAAATCTATATTACAGACGGTTTCTGACTTATTATAATTGACTTATTTTACATGCTTGATGTATAATTAAGTCGTTAAATCTTTTTCATTTTGAAAAAACGCTCGGAGTGCTGCCTTTGGTGGCACTTTCATTTTAAGGCTATTAGGAGGCGTTTTAAGAGGGGTTATATAGTCTAATGATAAAATATACCTAAAGACATAAAAAGTCCCCAAACTTTTTAATTTCGCTGGGGAGTTTTAATCAATTTAATAATCCAATAAGGTAAATGTTCAACTATCCTTTTTCTCTCTTTTTTCAAATTTTAAAATTTTAGCAGTCGGCTTGACAATATGAATAATGTCCCCCACATATTTTGTAGGTAAATCAGCAGCAAAGCAGTCGCCGTTGTCAAAATATTCGCAGTCAACGCAATAATCTTCCGGCATATTTTTACCTATCGGCAATATTTCGTTTCTCTTTTTGCAGTAAGGTTTCTTCATAGTCATAACGATACTCGTCATAATATATTACACATCTTTTGCAATTTTTGCAAGTTTTATTTAAGTTATAGTTTTTAGTGTAATTGTTACACTTATAAATATTTTGAATTGGTCGTCCCATATTACCACTCAATTTTATCTATTTCATCTTGTGTGCAATGCTTAATAAATTCCGTCTTGCCTGTATTATTGTTGTGCTTACCCCAAAAGTATGTTTTATATTCGCCCTGCAAAATTTTCAAGTCGTCTTTTGTTGTAGGATATTGACCCATGACAGTACGATTTTTGTTGTAAATTAAACACAAATCATCGCCAAAAACGGCTCTTTGTAGTTTAAAGATTTCGGTCGCTTTGCTCATTTTTGTTTACCTCATATTGTTGTGTAATCAAAGCCCTCGCCTCTCTAACTTTGTCAGCAATAATTTTTAACCGTTGCTCTGCCGATGTTTCGCTGCCGTCCTCATTTTTGACAACAGCAAAGCCAAACAATTCTGCTGATTTTAAGATTTGTTCAACATTTTGCATAAGTGCATTATAAGTATCAAGATTTTTGCGGTTTAGTTTGAACAATAGCCTATCAATATCCTGCTTTTCCAATACTTCGCCAAAATGATTAAGACACTTAAAGCACATCTGAATATCGTCCCATTTTTTGCGTTCTTGCAAAAACTCTACGATTAAATTGTAGTATTTTCGGTTTTTCTTTTTATAAAAATCAAAATTAGCCTTAATAACTCGCCAATACGGCATGTCTTGGTGTTTTATAGTATCACGATTTATAATCGCAATACCTGTCTTTTCGCTGCCGCCTGTCAATGTTAGCGAGCCGTCTTTTTCCAAAATAACCATTTCGTACTTTGGGTTATTCGGATTTTTAACCGAGTGCTTTTCAATGTACTTCATTCTTGCCTTGTAGGCTTTTTCTTGTTCCGGCGTCAGTTTTATGGGTGTCTGTTCTTGCATTATGTTTGCTCCTTATACATATTAACATACTTTAATTCCCTTTTGTGCATAATATTTATCAGCATTTGTATTTACTCTGCGATAAGTGTCGATAATACCTTTAACTTTTGACCCTTTTTTACTATGTTTTTGTAATTCATAAATACAAAGTTCTCTGAATTGTGCTGGGTCGCCAAAATCGTCATTGAAATTAAGACATAAATCGCCTCTTAAGTGCCAATTATTCAAAAGTTTTGCAAGTTGTGGGCGAGTGCAATTTGGCATTTCAGTATAAAAAACAAGCGTATATCCGGCATTTTGATACCTGATAGCCTTTAATAAATCAGTCGGAAATGGCAAACATTCTGATAGGTGGGCTTGTAAATAATCATTCAAATTATTATTTGGGTTATTTTCTACCCACATCATGCCTCTTTTTAGAATTGGCACAATATCAAATAAAGCAGCCATATCTACCATAATAATTTCTCTTTTGCGTTTCCAGCGTAAATAGTCTGAAAAAAGCGTAACTATACAAAATACTGCTATTAAATCAAAAATTGTTTCTAAAATCTTAACTAATGCGACCGTCAACATTTCTAACCGTACCCTTTCCAAAATATTGTAATTTATGTTTTTCAAGCCTTTTGCAATTTTCGCAATTAAAGGCAGTTCCGCAAGTATTACACTTGCCACCGCCTGCTTTTGCGGTTTGTAAACCTATTTTACCTAAATCGTCTTTGTATTTTTCTCTCAATGCGTTGTATTCATCTTGCGAAATAATTTTATCCTCGAAATCGTTAAACAGGGGAAAACCCTCGCCACAAGGAACACATACATATTCGCAACCTCTAATGGCGAACGACCACATTAAAATACTTCCGCAATTAGGACATAATTTAACTTTTCGTGTGTCTGATTTTTTCATTTGTTAAATCCTTTTTCTTAAAACGGTACTTGCATTTCGCAGCATAATTCGCTTGCTGCCATTTCATCTATCCAAGACGCTTGTAATGCCTTTTCAATATCAACTTGAGGGGCAAATTCTTTTTCAAATCGTTTCTGAATGTCATTATACCCTGCTATTAACTGCGGTCGCAAATCTTCCATGCAGTCAAACAAACCTAATGCTAATTCAGTTGCCTCGTCCCCTGCCTTATCGTTGTCCATGCAAAGTCCTATGCTTTCAAATCTACGCCAGTTTACTTTTTGCAAGCAACAGTCGGTATTTATACTATTTGTGCCGTTTTGCACTGTAAAAATAGCAGTATGGCTAATTATTTCAGGCTGGGTAATTTTCATAAGTTGATAAAGATTATAAGCGTCTTTATAACCCTCGCAAATAATTCCACGCATAGCAAAATTGTTTCCGGTAACAAGGCAAATACGGCTATCATAGCCACTTATGCGTCTTATTCTCTTTTCGCCTGTATATTCTCTGTATTCCGCTCCGTTTGCCTCGCAATAAGGAAACATACTTTGTGTAGGGTCTTTGCCTATCGCTCTGCTTGGAAAAACAAGCATGTCCTTTTTCTCGTCATAACCTATATTGCACTCAAGAGCGGTTTTAGGCATGATACTATGTTTTTCAAACATTTTTCGCAGAATATCCTTGTGTCTGAATAACATTACACCGCAGTCCCAGTAATACTCGTCTAATTTGTCTTGAGGTATTTCTTTTTCTTTTGGTTTTTCCTGTCTTGGCATGCTTGGTGGTGGCGGTGTATATATAGGCGATGTTTGAGCAGAGAAATCCTCGCCATTTCCCTGTTGTGCCTCAAATCGCCTGCGAGCAATTATGCTCGTTATTTCTTGACCATAATCGCAAGCAAAGCATTTCAAAATATGTTTTGAGCGGTTAAATTTAAGGTTGTCTGCGGCTCTATCGCCTCCCATGCCTCTACAAGCAGGGCAAGCCCAAACTAATTCATCGCCTTGTACTTTGTAATTCTTTCCTAATAATGATATAACTTCTTGCTCGGTTATCGGGTCGGTTTCAAAATCAATTTCCATTTTTTGTCCCTTTATACGTAGTTAAATCTTTCTTGCAATAATGCTTTTATACCTTTTGAAACAGTATCCCTGCTCAAACAGTTTTCAAGCCTTGATACTCTAACGCCTATTAGTTCCGCTAATTGCCTACGTGTTAAGCCCTCTTTGCGACAAACTAATAAAATTGCATTTTCGGGTTTAACCAAAAATTGTGCATAGGCTGCTCCCTTTTTGGCGTCTTTTAATGCTTGATTAGCAAGTTGTTGTGGAGTAAGTCTTTTTACAGTATCGTAACCTTGATAATTGTCTTTATACTTACGATTTACGCAATAACTCGCTTTATATATTTTGAGAAAAAGTTTTGGATTTTCCTCAATGTTTGTAACATCTATGTATTGCTTTTCCATTTTTCCGTCCTTACTATTTTATTATATCACAAGTTTTGATAATTATTGCACTCTCTTGAGAAAATTATTGACATAGTTTGTTTCATTTATACGATTTATTGCATTAGCGTCAAAGCGAATTTGTGTATTGTAACCATTATCAATAGCGTCATACCGCTTAATATATTTCTTTTCTAATTTTGATAACTTTGTGTAGTTATTGCATTCGTCAATTATTGACCAATTAAAAGCCTTACGCCCCCATTCTCTTAAAGCAGAATGGAATTTGTCAGTTGCTTTCCGGTTAAAAGCCTCATATTCATGGTCGTAAATCCGTCTTGCTAAATCTTTTTTCGTTTGCCCTATATAGCATTCGCCTGTATGTATATTTTCAGCCTTATAAATTATGCCGACTATTGTTTTTGCCATGATTTTTATTTATCTTTCCCAAGACTGCTTATAGCCCTGTTATTTCGCTCTTGTAACTCTTTCCAAATCATATCTTTGCTTTGTTCAAATTTACTTATGTCATCACAACCCCATTGAGATTTTGGCAATAAAAATTTGGGCATGTGTGTCAAGGTTAAAAGGGCAAGACAATTCCAAGCAGCATGTGCCAAGTGTCTATAACCGCTTTCGGCGTCAATTTCATCGCCCTCAAGCCAAGCAAAAAGATGTCTAAAAAGAGCGTCAGTATATCGTTTTACCCCATTATCAACAGTCTGCCAGCCGTTATCACAATATTTGTTTGCTCCAAAAGTGCCGATACAACCGACCTCTTTTAAACCTTTTGCAAAACCGCCAAGCACCAAGCCCAGCCTAATTTTTCCGTTATCAAGTTTTACGCCTTTTTCAGTTCCCATTATCTCACTCCTTTTGCTAATAAATAAGCATGCCAACCTTGTAAATTTGTTATCCTATCTTGCACCTCTTGACGAGAAATACGCAACCAGTCTATTTTTACGCTGCGATTACCAAATTGAGGATAGTCGCAAACAACCAAATAACAAAATTGAAAATTTGGATTTATTGTAAAATAGTGCAAAATTTGCAACCAAGTTGTATCAGGTATTACCCTATTTTTAAGGTCATAAAGTCCTGCTCCAGTTGATTTACATTCACAAAAACCCTCCATTCCTTTTTCCCAAGCAAGAGCGTCAAAACTTCCGGCAATTCTTGGGTCATAATCAGAATACCATAATGTGTGCATTATAGTAGGTTCTACAAGTGTTTGTTTTGCAATTTCAGGCAAGTTCTTAAATATCGTTAAAATTGATGTTTCGCAATTCTTGCCAAAAATAACCGCAGGGCTTTTTTCCATTTCTTGAGGGGTTTTCGGAGCATAAGGGCTAACAATGCCAATATGCTCCCCAACCGTTGTGCCTGTTAGGCAACTTTTTCTTGCCTCAAGCCATTCTTCTTTTGTACTAAATTCAACCTTAATCATACTAATACAAGTCCTGTATGCTGCCCTTTTTAACTTCTGCTTTTGGTTGCTCTGCAACAGGTGGTGTAGGTTGCACTGGAGGTGTTGCAGTCGGTGGTGTAGGAGGTACACTTGCAGTTTTTGGTTGTTCAACTACCGGAGGAGGCGGCGGCATTACATCGCCTTTTTGTTCAGTTTCCCCAGCCACGATGTCAGATTTCGCATTTTCTGACGCTGGCGGTACAGTTTTATCATCTTGAACTTTTGGCTCGCTCACAGGCTTGCTATTGACCTCTGCTTGAATGTTTGTCGGTGGTGTCGGTGGTAACTGCGTTTCAACGCTTGGTGTCGGTGGTACAGGAATAGTCGGAGGGGCTGGAATTGTCGGAGCAGTATTTGTATAATCTGCGTCCTCCATAACTTCCACGCTTTCCCTACTATTGTCCTCTATTTTATACATCATCATAGCCAAGCGTCTATTGTAATATGTCATAGCAGCACCAACTTGTTGTGCCTCGCTGGCAGCCATTTTGCGTGGTACATCAAATGGACAAGATACAATTTCACTTTCTTGTATATTATCCATATTGATTACTTCATAATAACATCTATCTTCCATAACTGTAAATCTTGAATACAAACGATTTTCAAGTTCATGCTTTAAGCAGAAATCAATAATCTGTTGCGGTTTGTAATAATCATATTTTGCACCGCCACCAGCACGACCTTTACCCTGTTTGTCAATATCTTCTTTCGTCCAAGCAGCACGAACGGCACTGATTTTCTCAAGAATATTTTTAGGTTTGGTTTCAGCCGTTTTAGGTTCTTCCTTTACTTCTGATTTTGTTTCAGCCTTTTTGGTTGCTTTTTTGGGCTTTTCTTCTTTAGCAGGAGCAACAGGAAGAGTAGGCACTTCTTTTGGTTGCTCTGCCGCTTTAGTTTCTTCTTTTGCCATAGTTTCAGTTTCCTTATTTTCAGTTTCGTTATCATCATCAATAATAATGCCAGCGTCAATAAAGGTTTTCATAAGTTCCTCGTCTTGCACAACATTGGCTATAAAAGTTCCATTGTTCATTCCGGCACGACATTCGGGCAAGGCATGCTCGCAATTATTTGTTTTCTTAAAATAATATTTTGTGCTACCGTCCTCAAGGATTTTTGAGATAACAATACCTCTTACCCCTAATTCGCCCTCATAGACATCACCCACAAACAAATCTTGATGTTTGTAACTTATGCCTGTTTTGTTAGAATAATTTTTTAAGATTTCTGATTTTTTCATTACTTAACCACCTCAACAGTAAATTCAACGCCAAGAGAGTTCAAAAATTGCTCTAATGCAGCCCCTTTTGATTTTGGCAGTTGCTTAATTGTAACAACAATATCAATTTTCTTCTCAAAGGTTTCAGTCGCAGCAGCCACATCGCTTGCCATAATAGCGGCAATTTCAGCCTCACTTTTGATTTGGCTTTGATATGTTTCAATAGCCTGCGTTAAATTTAAACCATTCTTTAAGTAAATTGATGTAACTTTATCGCAGTCATCGGTTTGCTTTTTAATAAAATCAATATCTGACTTGCGTTGACTATACCAAGTTTCAAGTTGATTTTGAATAACATTAAGAGATACACTTTTATTACACATTTTTTCGTCAAAAAACATTTCAAATTTAAGAAAATTTGAATAATCTTTTGTTGCCATAAACAACTCAAACGCTTTTGATACAGTTTCCTTTTTAAGAGCCTTTTCGGCATTTTCCAAATCCTTAACTTTTTGCTTAATGTCCGCAAGCCCTGTATCGCACAATTTTTCAAGTTCTTTACACTTATCAACATAAGGCTGAATATACTCCAAAAACCTATTAGTTTCGTCAATACGATAGCGACTAATACGCTCTTTAACCTTGTTAATTTCTGCAATTCCTGTCTTAACCTCTTTCTTATTTTCTTCGGTCAATTCAGTAATTGAGTTAAGTTTCTTAATTTTTGCCTCAAGTTCAGTTTTAACGACCTCATATTCGCTTAAAACAGGTACTTGCGGCAGTAATTTGTTTTCATCTTCTGACATTTTAACGCTCCTTATTTTTGTTTATACTAATATTATATCATAAATTTTGATAATTATTGCACTCTTTTAAAAATTAGTTATCCATAATTTTGTATAAATCCACAAACGCTCTATTATTAGGGTTTTTGATTTGTTCTAAAAACTTTTTAGCCTTACGCAATTTACGACCATAATACCTCAAAGCCCCTTGTTTTGGGTCAAACTTAATACAAATCGTATGAAAAACATACCAGCAGTTTGTCTTTTTTGCCGTTCTAATCATTGGGTATGGGTATTTTTCATGTGTAAAATCAGGGTCGCCTTTGAATACGAATGAGCCGTCCTCTCTTACACCATAACACCATTTTCTAATTGGTGTACCTTTTGTAGTTTTTTCGCCTGTATCTTCAATTCGGACAAGGCATGGTAATCCTGCAAATTCATATATTGTGTCATGCAATTCTTTTTGCATAGATTTTAATTTAATCAGTTTTTCAAATTCCTTTTTAGGCTTTGGCGGTCTGCCGCCACCCTCGCCGTCAATATTAAAATCTAACTTAAAACCACATTCGGGACACTCACCCTCTGATACCGGAAAGACAAAACCGCAAACAGGACACTCAATTTCATCGCAAACAACCTCTTTTTCAGGTGGATTTATATATGACCTTATTGCGTCCACTTCAAGATGTCGGAACGAATTACCGACAAAATCAAGAAAAATACATTTTGTCTTGCCAATTTCAGGGCAGAGCCTCAAACCACGCCCAGCACATTGAATATATCTGCGTAAAATTTTTGTCGGATTTAAGAACATAACACATTCAATACTTGGTTCATCAAACCCTGCTACCAATAAACCGACATTAAAAAGACACTCAATTTCCCCTGTTTTAAATTTTGCCAAAATATTTGCTCTTTCAGTATCGCTATTTTGAGCAGAAACATGGGCAGCCTTAACGCCATTTAACCTGAAAAATTTTGCGTAATGTTCCGCAGAGGCAACAGTAGAACAAAATACGATAGTCTTTTTATGTTTAGCATGGGTTAGCCAGCCCTCAAGAACTTTATCAACTTTATCCGTATCAACAACTATGTCATCTATTGCCCCTGTATCGTAATCGCCTGTACTTGTTACACGCACTTTTGAAAAGTCAAAAAGGTCAATGGTATAATGTTCCGGCTTAACAAGATAACCCTTTTCAATAAGAGTTATAATATCTGCTCCATTTATAAATTCTTCAAAACCACTTAATAAATAACCTTTATTATCCCATGGGGTTGCCGTTACACCTATAACTACACAACTATCCTTTTTAAAATCGCAAATACGCTCAAAGGCAGTTCCATTATAGTATTGATGTATTTCGTCAAAAAATATAAAATCAAATTCTGATAGCCATTCTTGATACAACTCCGATTTAAGTCTTGCTCTTAAAGTTTGCAACATAGCAACGGTTATATCTTGGGGGCGAAAACTATCAGCCGTTAGATAGCCAAAAGGAAAGTCCTTATCTGCAAAGCGTATCGTTTGTCCTAACAATTCAGTTCTATCAACTATAATTAAAGTCTTAAAACCTCTCTCTGCTACTCTTTTTGCAAAATCGCTCATAGATACTGTTTTGCCTGCTCCGGTAGCCATATTAAACAATATGCGATGTTTCCCCTCCATAATTGCTTGCGTAATGCGTTTGCCTGCGTCTTGTTGATAATCTCTTAATTGTATTGCCATTATTCTTTTATCTCATAAACGGATTTTATATTTCCATATCTATCTAATTCTATGTCGTATTTTTCCATATTTTCAGTTTTCCAAGTTAAATTTGCACAATTTTTATATCCGCCTTGATACCTTGCCTTATCGCACATTGTCAGGCAATTTGTTATCAAACAGCCAATTTTACTTGGGTATTCAGATTTTTTAAGTTTTATTCTTGACAAAATAAGCCTCCTTGAACGTAATCTATTTCGGTTTCTAATAATCTTTTGCGAGCAATTTCGCAATTTTTTGGCAGTAACTCTATCATGTGTCCCTCTCTTGATGTTTCTTTGCAAGCCACAACTATTGCACCGCCACCGCCAAAGCAGTCAAGCACCTTATCGCCAATATTTGTGCTTTGTACTATCATCTGCCTAAAAAGTTCTGCTGGCTTTTCGGTTATATGAATTTTCTTGCCGACAGGATTTTTAACATAGAAAACATCACTCGCCCCCATGTCGTTTATATAACGCTCTTTCCCTTTGCGTAGCATTAAAATTCTTTCGGTAGATTTCATATAAAACTTGTTTGGCGTAGAATTTTGTTTTAACCAAGTAAGGTCGTTTTGGAATTTAAAACCAACTTTTTCAGCCTTAATTTGCAATTCTGCAAAATTTCTGCCGTTTATCATAATGTAGGCATGGCAACCCTTTTTAAGCACACGATAGACTTCCGGCAACCATTCCTCAAATTTTGGAATGTTTTGTATCATCTGCCCTGTCTTTACTAATGCTTGATTATCCTCGTCTGCATTTTTCTTAACCCAGCGATTACGCTTTTTATCGTTTATAGTGCCGTCAGCGTTTACCTTGACGCTGCTTGTCCCTAATTTATACGGAGGGTCGGTAATTATGCAGTCAAAATACTCGTCAGGATATTCTTTTAATAGCGTCAAAGCGTCCCCACATTTGATAACTTGTTCAACCAATTTAAGCCTCCAAAACTTCCTTTTTAAGATAATTGATTAAATCTTGTTTAGTTTCAAGAGTACGCCAGCCTTTTAATCCATAATCCCAGTTTTCTGCCTTTTCGACAAGTTCCTTAACAACTTCTCTGACATCATTCTGCTCGTTTTGGTTATCTTCTAATGTTTGAGCCTTTTCTTCTGCGTCTTTTTTATCACTTTCAAGGTCGTTAATACGCTCCTCGATTTCAGTTGCAACAGCAAGTATGCTGCTTATTGTATCGGTCATTTCCGCAACAGTTTCTTTTAATTCGCCTAATTTTTCCTTTAATGTATTAAGTTCTTCACATTCTGACATTATTACGCTCCTTTATTCATTAAGTGCGGAGGCATTAAACTCATTCCAAATATGCTCAAGTTTTTGCTTTCACACCTTGTCATGTATGTACTTTGATTATCGTCAAAAAATATTTTCAATTTTCCGCTTTCATCTATACAACGATAAAATTCAGTTAAATATTTATCTAAAAACCTTATATCAAGCCTTGTAGATTTATGGTTATATTCTGCCGGAATAGGTACGGCAAAATCAAGGGCTTGTTCTCTATTATTAGCAGATACGATAACCTCATTTTCTGCAAATTGTAAAATTATTTTATCATCAATTTTTGAACATTTGTCTGCGACTTCTTTTAATTGTTTTGCGTCCACTTCAACCCAATTAGAAAGAGGTTGTTTTACAAGTTTTTTGACCGCCTCAAAAGGAAATCCTCCTGTTGCTTGGCTAAAACTACAAGCGACTTTTTTATCTTCACTTACAATAATTCTTTGTTTTGGATTAAAATACCACATTCCACTCGGAAATTTCTCGGTAAATAAACGAATATCTGTACCAAAATCTTGTTTCAAATAGTTTATTGTGGCAAAATTACCGTCCGTTGACATTAGCATGTTTTCGCCAAGAGCAAATTTATTCATTTGCATTTTTCGGTCAATTAAAACAAAGCAGTCGTCCATTGAAATTTTAATTGCACTATCAAAATCAAACTTAAAGTGGCAATTATTATTTGCCTCTGACCTTGATATTGCACATTTGAATTTTGTCTTGCCCTCTTTAATTTCATACATTCCGTTTTTATTTGTAATTGTTATTGTTTTGTCAAAAAAATCACAAATTCTCGCAAATTCAGTCCAAGCAATATTTATTTCTTCCGTTTCTGCTGGTTGTATAAAATCAGCCACAAGCCTTGCGTAATCAACGCCGTTTGACATTATGACCGTATAAAGTTCATCGTTTAACGGTTTTATTTGTACTGCCAAATCTCTGCGAGCCGTACCATTTGCGGCAATTTTATCAAAGCATAATCTTTTTATTCGTCTTAAATCTGAAATCTTTATCATTTTGACCTTTTCTATTTTGACCTTGCAGACTAACACAGGGGTTTCGGGGCAAGCGAAATACCCCTGCTGCTGCTCGTTGTTAATTAAATACGAAATCGTCTTGTCTGTTGAGTATGTCCATGTGTCCGGCTGCCTTGTAATCAGCAAGGAATTGAGCCACAATAGAGAGAGCCACATTATCAGGTAAAAGCCCCCCCCTACTCATTAAAGCGTTGTATTGAGTAGAAATATAGCCTACTTTCATAAAATCGTTTATGTTCTTAATTTTGGTTTTCTCGCAAAATGAGTTAAAACCTAAATCTATATTTTGTTCGGTTTGACGTTCTTCCAATTCTTTAACCATTGTTAAAGTCCTCCGATTTACTAATACACGCTTGTTATTACTATTTTGGCTGGCGATATTGAGCCAATTTTTCTTTAAACCACTCTTTGTATTGGTCATCAGTAGGTTTACCTTGTATTGTGCTTGCAATGTATTCAATTTGAAATTTATCAGACATTGGAGCATAAGAGAATAAACCCCAGCCAAATTGAGGAACGGTTTTTTGAGTTCCGTCATTTGCTTGGAAATCTCTATTTGTAATACCAATAATACCTACTTTGCCCTCAAAGTCAGAGGTATCGTCCATTTTTTCAATGCCAAACGCTCTTGCAAGTCCGTTAAGGGCGTTTTGGTGCATTTGAACATCAAAATAATATTGTTGAGATACAATAATATTATCCTCTGTATTATCAGGAAATTTTACTTTACTTAAAGTTTTAAATGTCAATTCTACAACATCACGCATTACCGTTTTGTTGTCGTCAGTTTCTTTTTCCTTTTGAAATAATTTTGCAGCAGTAATTACGACAGGATATACACCCTCCCACACTGCTTTTGATGTTTTTTCCGGTATAAACCAGTTTGTTAAGTTGCCCATGATTTCGCTCCTTTTTAAATTTTGTACTAACTATTTTTATAATCTTTTTCTGTATAATTTTATTATATCATAAATTTTGATAATTATTGCACTCTTTTGAAAAATTTTTTATTTTTCTTTTATTGTTGCTAAATGAAAGCAATTACAATATTTACACCAATAAATTTTATATTCACAATTATACTTTTCGCCCTTTTCTTTTGCCCCAATTTCTGCGGCATGATATGTTTTATATTTCATTTTCCGTAAGCAACCTTGATACAGTTCAGGTTTCTTTTGTCCTTTTTTCATAAAGCCCTCCAGCAAGACACCATACTAATTGTTTGTAAAAGCATTCATAGCCGTAGATATGCCACTTTAATTTATCTATTTTAGCCTTAACTTTATCGCTCTTAAAAGTCCAGCAGTCTGACAGGCTATGTAAACGCTTTTGATAAATCAAACTATATTTTGCAAGATGTCTATACATCATATTTAATTCATCATTTATTGCAAGTATTTTGTCTAACATCGCCTTTTCGCTTTGCATTTTCCTTGTCCTGTTCTGCAATTTTCTTGCGTTCTTTGATATATTCTTCGTTTTCAATTTGTCTTACAACTTCATCAAAATAATTTCTAATTTTCTGAATAGCGTCTTTTGCGTCCGTACTTACTTCAACAGTATAACCAAGAGAACGCAACCACTCATGGCATGCTATTTGATATTTGCTCGGTTTGTTGTTCTTAACTTTGTTTTCAAGAAACAACACATCGCCGTTTCCGTAGGCATTTCTTCTGCCAAAAATCATCATATCAGGAAAACCGACATGTAACCCCTCTTTTTTAAGCAGCCTCATTTGAATAGCATTTTGTGTTTTAATTTGACTGGTAGGTAGCCCATACATTCGCATAACTTGAATACTGCCCCCAAGATTAAATCCGTTAGGGACTGCAACCGGAATTAAATCATTTTGTAAGCACCAAGAAACAATTAACGCCTGCTCCTGATTTTCGTCCATATCTTTAATTTTCCTTACTACCATGTTTTATCACTCCTATATCTTTAAATTGTAACCAGTCATTTTCTTTATTAAGCGTAAAAATTTCAACTGAATTTTTTTGGCAGATTTCTTTGATAAATTCTCTCTCCTCGTTGCAGATTTGAAAACTCATTATTTTAGAAGTCATGCTACCGTCATAATGTTTAAAAATTGTACCTCCAATTAAATCAATTCCGGCAAGCAAGATTTCTTTGTAGCCTCGTAGTATAGCAAAAGATACGGCAGCACTTGAAGAAAAATGTCGCCAACATAAACATTTCTCTTTAATAATATAACCCTCGTTTTTAAATTCCCAACCGGTATTTATACTAACCCATTCACAATTTTTTGTTTCTAAAAACTTTACAGGCTCATCAACTGATACCATATAATTAACTGTCTTACATTGAGGAACAAGATTATTTATACATAAAACATCATACTGCCTATAATCAATTTTATTAAAATCAATTTTATTTATAAAAGGCGAACGCCCAAAAATTAGTATTTTTTTCATTTGCTTAATTTCCTTGTTGCAATTCACACAAAGCATTTATATTTTTATCATCTTTAATCGCCATAACCATTTTATAATATTTTTCATAAAATTGCGATAATCCATTAAAGCGGTTTTCCGCAATAACTATCATCGGTTCTTTGTGGCTCTGAAATAACTCTTGAGAGCCGTCTGAATATGTTATTAAAATATCTCTTATTATTTTCTTTGGTTGTGCCATGTTTCGCTCCTATTCTATATTGTAATTGCCCCATTGACTTTCCTCGCAAGCCACCAATACTCGCATTTTAGCCCTTTCTTCTATCATTAGTCCAAACCGTACAATGTCCCTCTGAAACAGAATAACCATTTATCCATAAAGATATTCTATATTTTATGAAAGAATATAATTTTTCAATTATTTTTTTATCTTTCAGAATATAACGAGCATAAAAGAAAGCCGATAATATGCCAAATTCTTTTTTGCCTGTTTCTTTTTGTGTTTTTCTATCATAAAAAATAATATCAACTTTCATTTTTGTCCCCTTTTATTATTCTTGATTTCTTAAATAATTCGCCCTCGCCTCGTTTATGAGGTATAACCCAAGTATAGCCAGCCACTCCACGCAAGCCTTGTCTATCTTTGCCTACGGAATTATCATCAAGTTTTCGCCAATGACCCATGACTTCGTAAGCATACGCAGGCTTTTTAACAATTCTTTCCGCAGCGGTCGGACATAGTTTTTTAATTTTTGCAGCCGTTGCAACATAAATTACATCAGACGGCTTATATTTGATTTTTGTAAATTCTCGACCTATTCTGCCTCTAACAGTAAAGCCAATGTCATTTTCAACATAAGTAATTTTTGTTCGCCTAATTCGGCTTAAAGTTGCTTTTATAATATTGTCATAAAAAGCAGGGATATTGCCTTTATTTTCGCCTAAAGAGTAAGCAAATAAATTCATTCGGTCAGTCATGCCAATTTTTTTATCGTCTTTGCGGTCATAGATATATTCTTTTGTAACAAATACGGTAAGGTATAAAGTAGGCGACACCTCAAAAAGTCCTACACCTTTAACAAAGGTTTTAACATAGCAATAATCGGCAAGCC
>NZ_JBGVJL010000207.1:0-24816 GCF_045129435.1 Ruminococcus sp.
TAAGGCACAAACAGCAACGCTGTTTGTGTGCTAAAGCAAAGTTTGATAAAACAGGCGACAGCATTTAAAAAGAAATACTTCATTAACAAATAATAAAGAAGAATGGTTTTTATGTTGCTATCGCAGTTATAAGCCTTTCGCCGTTGTGTTCAAGCCACCAAACAGCAGGCTGTTTGGTTATCGGAAATTTGCGTAAGCCGAAAGTATTTGTGGGCTTTGCCCACACCCACAACCTTTGAAAAAAGGTTGACCAAATTTTTATGTCCGAGTAAAAATTTAGACAAATTTCAAAACTTTTAACTCCCGACCGCAACTAAGTCATTGTCGGGAACAAGAAAATTATTACTTTGCAAACTATCTTCTCGTAATAAAAACCATAATTTACTCACCAAAATATTGAATAGATAAAGTTTATTACAAATTCAAGGCTCTTCAAAACGGAGAGCTTTTTGTTATGCATTTTAGTTAAATAAATTATTAAATCACTAATTATTATATTGAAAAATATGCTTGAATTTATATTTGTAAAAATGGTATAATTATGCTATTATATGTAAAATAATTGGTATGTATTTGGAGGAATAGAAAATGCACAGATGTCCCGATTGCGGAGAAAGATTTGAGGGTAATGTTTGTACCTTTTGCGGTAAGCCTGTACCACCGGAGGAACTTGAGCCCACGCCTCAGATAAATGCTGAAGAACAGCCTTTAAAGCAGGAAGAAACCTTGAAAGCAGAGCAGGAAATGCCTATAACTGAGGAAAAAACTGATGAAAACCAGTTTACTCAGCCGATAAATAATTCACAGCCGACAAGTGACTATACTCAGAGCAGTTACAATTCACAGCCGGCAGATGGATATGCTCAGAACAATTATACTTCACAGCCAAGCTATGGAAATGCCCCGTATCAGAATAATGCAATGCCAAACGGCTACACAAATCCTGCTTATGCTAACGCAGTAAATGCTCGACAAAAGAGGAAGTCAAGGACTGCTCTCATTGTAATTCTTATTGTAGTGGGCGTAATTATTATAGGACTTTGCGGTGTTGGCTATATGATTTTCAGAACAGCCGTAAACAGCGAAAAATATCTCGGTACAGTAAAGGTTTCACAATCTATAGATGCAAATGACAGATATTTAGACCAAGATTCGCATTGCTACTACACAAATAACGATGACGGCACAGTTACAATCGTATCTCTTGATGAGTACGGCTACTATGATGATTTTACAGATGAAGTAGTTGATGATACCTACATTTTTAATTTTGTTATTCCGAGTGAGATTGACGGTAAGACCGTAACCAATATTGCCCCAATCGAAACAAGCAATCCGATTTCATCGGGTATTTTTAACATTCATCTTACAATTCCGGGCACAGTAAAGACTATTAAGTCCGATACATTCAATAACACAGAATATATTACCGAACTTACCCTTGAGGACGGTGTAGAAACTCTTGAGCCTGATGCTATTGTTGACTGCACTGTTCTTAAAAAGATACATATTCCAGAGTCTGTAACAAATATCGGTGAGCATGCGGCAGGCTTTGCAATCACAGGTGATTCGTTCAGAAACCCTGTAGGCGAAAGGGAATACACTCGTGCTACATTATGCTATCTTTATGTAAAGGAAGGCTCGGCAGCCGACCAGTACGCAAAGGATAATGAATTGTATATCGAATATGAATAAGTAATCGAAAGGCTTTCCACATAGGAGAGCCTTTTTGATAGTTGGGAATTGTGGTTTAGCAGAAAGTTTCGGTTAAATAACAAAAAATTTAGGTCGAGCCTTTTTAAAGGCTCGTGGGTTTGGGCAACGCCCAAGAAAAGCTGTGTTTATTGCAAATTTTCAGGCACAAACAGCAACGCTGTTTGTGTGATACACCAAAGTTTGACAAAACAGGCGACAGCCTTATAAAAGAAACACTTCATTAATAAATAATAAAGAAGAATGGCTTTTTGTGTTGCTGTCGCAATTATAAGGCTTTCGCTGTTGTGTTCAAGTCACCAAACAGCTTGCTGTTTGGCTATCGAAGCTTTGCGTAAGAGAAAAGTATTTTTTGGCTTTGCCCACACCCACAACCTTTGAAAAAGGTTGACCAAATTTTTATGTCCGAGTATAAAGTCTGTGATAATTTAAGCAAAAAAGTCCCGACCGTTACAAACGATGATTTATTAATGTTACTTAACACTAAAACACCCTCTTTTTGTATGAAAATATATAAAATGTTATATTGGAATAATTTTAATTGTAAATAAACACAGTTGATTTTATAGCTTGCAAAATGGTATAATTATGCAGTAATATTATAAAATTATATTCTAATTTTAAGGAAGAGGTATAATAATGAAATGTCCTAATTGTGGAAACGAAATTACAGGCAAGTTCTGTACAAGCTGCGGTACTCCTGCACCGACAGAAGAGCCTGCAAAAGAGGTTAATCCTGTAGAAACTCAGCCTGCAAACGATAATGCTGCAGATAACGCACAGCCTGACAGCTTTGCTGCACAGAATTATAATTCAGAGCCTACAGCCAATAACTTTGGCTCACAGAGCTACAACTCAGAGCCTGTACAGACAAATAATTACAGCTCACAGAGCTACAATTCAGAACCGACACAGACAAATAACTTCGGTTCACAGAGTTACAATACAGAGCCGACACAGAATGTATATGGTTCACAGAACGGCTCACAGAATTATAACTCAAACCCACAGCCTTTTGACTACTCTGCTCAGGCAAATCAGCCAAGCGGTATGCCAGTAAATAACGGCTACACAGGTCAGCAGTTTACAAATGTGCCAAACAACAATATGCCAAATCAGCCTAAAAAGGGTATGAGCGGCGGAAAGATTGCTGCTATTATTGCCAGCGTTGTAGGCGGTATTTTCCTTATTCTCGCTATTATCATAGGTGTTGTTGCTTGCAGTGCAATCAAAAAAGTAAAAGATGGTATTAATGACGGTATTAATGATTTAGTAGATCAGTACAGCAGTATTGATGATGATACAAGCAAATATATATCTGACCTCTATTCAAATATTCAGAACAGCTCGGATGACAAGCTTTTGGATACTACAAGCCATTTCTACTATAGAGAAATCAACGACGGCAAGGAAATTGAAATCACAGACTTTGATAATGCCGGCTTCTTTGGCTATAACAGTACAGACAAAAACCTCGAAATAAAAGTTCCAAGCACTATTAATGGCAAGCCTGTAACAAGCATTTATGAATTCTATATTGTCAACTGGACAGATTATGATGATGATGAGCTTAATTATAAGCTGATTATTCCGGGTTCGGTAAAGAATATTGAAGGTTACGCTTTGTGGAGCTTAGATGGCGTTACTGAAATCGTTTTTGAGGACGGCGTTGAGCATATTGGCGACAAGGCTGTTTTCGATTGTGAAGAGCTTAAAAAGGTTACAATTCCTGAGTCGGTTACTGAAATCGAAGATATGGGTGTAGGCTACGGCGATTTTGATTATAAGGAAGATGTTCCTGCAAACGACCTTACTATCGTAGCAAAGAAAGGTTCTGTTGCTGAAAAATACGCTCAGGACAACGGCTTTAAGGTTGAAAACAACTGATTGTAAATCTTAAAATTTAACAAATTGCTTATACAAAACTGCTTTTCTTATCAATGAAAAGCAGTTTTTGCCGTATATGGAGAAAATTATGGGGTAAAATATTATCTGCTGCGGCACAAAATTAAAAAATGCAAGTAAAATTGCGGTAAAATCGGGATAAAAATGCTTGACAAAAGGATATTTGTTGAGTTATAATACTAAATTGTGGAGCAATGTGTAATTGCACCTTGCTTTACAAAATCAGCTCTGCTTGTCAGGGCGGTTTATCAATTTCTTAATATTTTGGGAAGGAGGAAAAAATATGCCTACATTTAACCAGTTGGTAAGAAAGGGCAGAGAGGTTTCCGAAAAGAAAGCTAAGGCTCCTGCACTCTTAAAGGGTTGGAACTCTAAGAAGCGTGTTGCTATCAACCAGAGCTCACCACAGAAGAGAGGTGTGTGCACAGCCGTAAAGACTGCTACACCTAAAAAGCCTAACTCAGCTCTCAGAAAGATTGCCAGAGTAAGACTTTCTAACGGTATCGAAGTTAGCTCTTACATTCCAGGTGTTGGTCACAACCTTCAGGAGCACAGCGTTGTTCTTATTCGTGGTGGCCGTGTAAAGGACTTGCCTGGTGTTCGTTATCACATCGTTCGTGGTACACTCGACGCACAGGGCGTTGCAGGAAGAATGCAGTCTCGTTCTAAGTATGGCGCAAAGCGTCCAAAGGCAGGTAAATAAGGAATTGACATAACTTCGACTTAAATTGATTTTAAGTTCTGCTATGCGGCAGGATTTCTATATATATGTATGGATTTCTTGTTGGCATACGGGAGTTTGTCGCTTTCGAGTACCTATGATATCTCAATTATTGTGAAGGAGGGAACCAAAGTGCCAAGAAGAGGTTCTATTGCGAAGCGTGACGTATTACCAGATCCGCTTTATAATTCAAAACTTGTAACTCGTCTTATCAATAACATTATGTACGACGGTAAAAAGGGCGTTGCTCAGAAGATTGTTTACGGTGCATTTGAAATCATTGCTGATAAGACAGGTAATAACCCACTTGAGGTTTTCGAGCAGGCTATGGAAAATGTAATGCCAGTTCTCGAGGTTAAGGCTCGCCGTGTAGGTGGTGCAACATATCAGGTTCCTATGGAGGTTCGTCCGGAGAGAAGACAGACACTCGGTCTTCGTTGGATTTCAACTTACTCAAGAGCCAGAAATGAAAGAACAATGAAGGAAAGACTTGCAGGAGAAATTCTCGATGCTACAAACAGCACAGGCGGTGCCTTCAAAAAGCGTGAAGACACTCACAAGATGGCTGAAGCAAACAAGGCTTTCGCTCATTACAGATGGTAATTTTTGTTATCAGAGTAATTTTTAGAGGAGGATTTTATGCCAAGACAGGTTTCACTTGAACAGACAAGAAATATCGGTATCATGGCTCACATCGATGCCGGTAAAACCACAACAACAGAGCGTATCCTGTATTACACTGGCGTAAACCATAAAATCGGCGAAACACACGATGGTGCTTCAACCATGGACTGGATGGTTCAGGAGAAGGAACGTGGTATCACAATCACTTCTGCTGCAACAACAGCATTCTGGTTTGGTAGCAAGCAGCAGTACAAGAAACACAGAATCAACATCATCGACACACCTGGTCACGTTGACTTCACTGTTGAAGTTGAGCGTTCACTTCGTGTTCTTGACGGTTCTGTAACAGTTCTTTGTGCTAAGGGCGGCGTTGAGCCTCAGTCTGAAACCGTATGGCGTCAGGCTGACAACTACGGCGTACCAAGAATGGTTTACGTAAATAAAATGGACATCATGGGTGCTAACTTCTACCATGTTGTTCAGATGATGAAGGACAGACTTAAATGTAATGCTGTTCCGATTCAGCTCCCAATCGGTGCCGAAAGCGACTTCACAGGTATTATCGACCTCGTAACTATGAAGGCTGAGATTTACCATAACGAAGACGGTACAGATTACAGTGAGGAAGAAATTCCTGAGAACATGCAGGATCTTGCTAATGAGTATCATGAGAAACTCATCGAGTCAGTTGCTGAGCTTGACGAGGAGCTTATGGAGAAATACTTCGGCGGCGAGGAAATTTCTATAGATGAAATCAAGAAAGTTATCAGAAAAGCTACAATCGACAATACAATGGTTCCTGTAACTTGCGGTTCTTCATACCGTAACAAGGGCGTTCAGATGCTCCTTGATGCTATTATCGATTATATGCCTGCTCCAACCGACGTTCCTGCTATCAAGGGTACAGACCCTGAGACAGGCGAAGAGGTTGAAAGACATTCTTCTGATAAAGAGCCGTTTGCGGCTCTCGCATTTAAGATTGCTACTGACCCATTCGTTGGTAAGCTCTGCTTCTTCAGAGTTTACTCTGGTGTTGTAAAAGCTGGCGATACAGTTTACAACTCAGTAAAAGACAACAACGAGCGTATGGGCAGAATTCTTCAGATGCACGCTAACGACAGAAAAGATATCGACTGCTGCTATGCAGGTGATATTGCTGCTGCTGTTGGCCTTAAAAATACAACAACAGGTGACACACTCTGCGACGAAAAGAATCCTGTAATTCTTGAGTCTATGGAGTTCCCGGAGCCTGTTATCAGAGTAGCTATCGAGCCTAAGACTAAGGCAGGTCAGGAGAAAATGGGTATTGCTCTTGCAAAGCTTGCAGAAGAAGACCCAACATTCCGTGCTTATACTGATGAAGAAACCGGACAGACAATCATCGCTGGTATGGGTGAGCTTCACCTTGAAATCATCGTTGACCGTCTTCTCCGTGAATTTAAGGTAGAGGCTAACATAGGTGCTCCTCAGGTAGCTTACAAAGAAACTATCCGTACAGAGGCTTCTGTTGATGAGAAGTATGCTCGTCAGTCAGGTGGTAAGGGTCAGTACGGTCATGTTAAGATTAATGTATTCCCTAACAAGGACAAGGGTTACGAGTTCGTTAATAACATTGTCGGCGGTGCTATTCCTAAGGAATATATTCCTGCTGTTGACCAGGGTATCCAGGGTGCTATGCTCAGCGGTGTACTCGCAGGTTACAATGTAGTTGACGTTAAGGTTGAGCTTTATGATGGTTCTTACCACGAGGTTGACTCATCAGAAATGGCATTTAAGATTGCCGGTTCTATGGCATTCAAAGAGGCTATGAGAAAAGCTGATCCTGTTCTCCTTGAGCCTATTATGAAGGTTACAGTTATCGTTCCAGACGAGTACCTCGGTGATGTTATCGGCGACCTTAACTCACGCCGTGGTATGATCCAGAGCATGGAAGCTGAGAACGGTGCTCAGAGAGTTACTGCTCATGTTCCACTTTCTGAGATGTTCGGTTATGCTACTGATATGCGTTCTAAGACACAGGGCCGTGGTCAGTATGTAATGGAGCCAGACACATATGCTGAAGTTCCAAAGAACATTGCTGAAAAGATTATGAGCGAGAGAGCTAAGAAGGACTAATTAATCCTTTTTGCTAAATATATAAGGTTTTTTATGAAAACCTCTTGATTTTTTGCTAATTTGTTGGTACAATAGCATTAAATCTATTGTAATGCAAATTACAATGAAATACCATTTTTAAGGAGGAAATTTCCAATGGCAAGAGAAAAATTCGAAAGAAATAAACCACATGTAAACATTGGTACAATCGGCCACGTTGACCATGGTAAAACAACACTTACAGCTGCAATTACAAAGGTTCTCAACTTAGAAGGCGACGCTGACTTCGTTGATTACGCTAACATCGATAAGGCTCCTGAAGAGAGAGAGCGTGGTATTACAATCAACACAGCTCACGTTGAGTACGAGACAGAAAACCGTCACTATGCTCACGTTGACTGCCCAGGCCATGCTGACTATGTAAAGAACATGATCACTGGTGCTGCTCAGATGGATGGTGCTATCCTCGTTGTATCAGCTGCTGATGGTCCTATGCCTCAGACAAGAGAGCACATCCTTCTTTCTCGTCAGGTAGGTGTACCTTACATCGTAGTATTCATGAACAAGACTGACCAGGTTGACGATCCTGAGCTTCTTGAGCTCGTAGAGATGGAGATCCGTGACCTCCTCAACGAGTATGACTTCCCAGGCGATGACACACCAATCATCAAGGGTTCAGCTTACCTCGCACTTACAAGCGATTCTAAGGATCCTAAGGCTCCTGAGTATGCTTGCATTCACGAGCTTATGGCTGCTGTTGACGAGTTCATCCCAACTCCTGACCGTAAGGCTGACCAGCCATTCCTTATGCCTGTTGAGGACGTATTCACAATCACAGGTCGTGGTACAGTTGCTACAGGTAGAGTTGAAAGAGGTCAGATCAGAACTTCTGAGGAAGTTGAGATCGTTGGTCTTACAGATGAGAAGAGAAAAGTTGTTGTTACAGGTCTTGAGATGTTCAGAAAGACTCTTGACTATGCTGAGGCTGGTGACAACGTAGGTGTACTCCTCCGTGGTGTTCAGAGAACTGACATTCAGAGAGGTCAGGTACTTGCTAAGCCAGGTACAATTCACCCACACACAAAGTTCCGTGGTCAGGTTTACGTTCTTACTAAGGACGAGGGTGGCCGTCATACACCATTCTTCAACAACTACCGTCCACAGTTCTACTTCAGAACAACTGACGTTACAGGTACAATCTCACTCCCAGAGGGTACAGAGATGTGTATGCCTGGCGATAACGTTGAGATGGATGTTGAGCTTATCACTCCAATCGCTATCGAAGTAGGTCTTCGTTTCGCTATCCGTGAGGGTGGTAGAACAGTAGGTTCAGGTGCAGTTATCGCTATTAACGAGTAATTCACTTTGAATTTATAATACTTTCTTAAATAAATTGAGCCGATTCGTAAGAGTCGGCTCTTTTTGTATTTGTTTTTATTGCTTTGCTTTAAATGTTGCGGCGATATTCTTGAATTGTTGTTTTTATTACGGGAAGTTAGTTTGCAAAAGAATAATTTTCTTGTTCCTGACAATGACTTAGTAATGGTCGGGAGCTAAAATTTTGAGATTGTCTACGCTTTCTGTTCGAATAAAAAATTTAGTTTGAGTCTTTTTAAGGCTCGTGGGTTTGGGCAACGCCCAAGAAAAGTTGTTTCCATTGCAAATTTTCCGGCACAAACAGCAACGCTGTTTGTATGATACATCAAAGTTTGATAAAACAGGCGACAGCCCTTTAAAAGAAATACTTCATTAATAATAAAGAATAATGGCTTTTTGAGTTACTGTCGCAATTATAAGTTTTTCACCCTTTCGCTCAAGTCACCAAACAACAAACTGTTTGGCTATCAAAACTTTGCGAAAGCTAAAAACATTTGTGAGCTTTGCCCACACCCACAACCTTTGAAAAAGGTTGACCAAATTTTTATGTCCGAGCATAAAGTATGTATTAATTCAAGCAAAAATTTCCCGACCCTTGCTAAATCATAACTTTCCAACCGTTGATAAATTCCCGAAAAAGTATTTATAAGCTTTGCCCGTTCCCATAACCCTTTTAGCTGAATAGAAACATTATCTTTTGCTTTGTATAATTGTCGTTTTTTATGTTATTAAAAAACTTTTCAATTTTTAAAAATTTCCTTTATATTTGTCCCGATTTTGTCTTAGTCTGTTTGATATACTATAGTCACAGTCAAGGGAACAAACCCAACGGACAAAAATAAAATAAAATCTGATACAGTTTAAAGGAGAAATTTAAAATGAAAAACACAAAAACAAT
The DNA here is from genome assembly GCF_045129435.1 of Ruminococcus sp. Classification (GTDB taxonomy): domain Bacteria; phylum Bacillota; class Clostridia; order Oscillospirales; family Acutalibacteraceae; genus Ruminococcoides. The sequence goes on from NZ_JBGVJL010000207.1 coordinate 9,333, forward strand.
GAGAAGACTCACAGCAATCGTAGGTACAGCAATCATCGCAGTTTCAGCAATGGCGGCAACCGCAACAATGGCATCAGCAAAGGAACTTACACCTGCAACTACAACATCTACTGTTCAGGTAGCAAAGGCAAAGTCACTTACATTTATCGGCTACGGCGAAACTTCTTATGGCTACAACTGGGACTACTCAACAGATAATGACATTGCAAAGGTTAATGTAAATTATGATTTTAAGACAAACAAATATACATTTAACCTCACAGGCAAGAGAGCCGGCACAGGAACATATAAGCTTGTATATTTTACAAGTGACAAAACAACAAAGTCAATCACCGTAACAATTAATGTTGATGCACAGGGCAATGTTACAAGACTTGCTTAATTAGTATAAACGATATTTAAGAACAGCTCACATTTGTGGGCTGTTTTGTTTTGTGTTTAATGTTGAAGTGGTACAGTAATTCAGAAACGTTGGTTAGATTTTGCAAGACAAAAAATTTAGGTCGAGCTTTTTTTAAAGCTCGTGGATTTGGGCAACGCCCAAAAAAGTTGTTTTTATTGCAATTTATAAGGCACAAACAGCAACGCTGTTTGTGGTGCTACATCAAAATTGGTAAAAACAGGCGACAGCCCTTTAAAAGAAATACTTCATTAATAATAAATAAAGAATATTGGCTTTTTGTGTTGCTATCGCAATTATAAGTTTTTCACCCTTTCGCTCAAGTCACCAAACAGCAAACTGTTTGGCTATCAAAACTTTGCGAAAGCTAAAAACATTTGTGAGCTTTGCCCACACCCACAACCTTTGAAAAAGGTTGACCAAATTTTTATTTTCAAGTATAAAATCTGTGCTGATTAAAGCAAAATTTCCGACCGTTGATAAACCTTTTTTAACTAATAATTCGTTTTATCATTTTATTTCTTTATCCTCTTATCAACATAAAAAGCTGTATTTTACGCATATAATAAAAATATATTGCTTTTGGTATAACAAGAATGTATAATTAATAAGAATAGGGCTTTTTACAGGATAAGCTCAAAAAATAGAAAGAGGAATTAAAATGGATAAAAACAACGGTGCAATCTATGATGCACGAAAACTCGGCAAGCCGAAGATGATAATTCTCGGTATTCAGCATATGTTTGCTATGTTTGGAGCAACTATTCTCGTACCGATCATCACAGGACTTGACATTTCCACAACCCTGCTTATGGCAGGTCTTGGCACACTTTTGTTTCATTGTATAACAAAGTTCAAAGTGCCGGCATTTCTTGGCTCATCATTTGCTTTTCTTGGCGGTTATGCCGCAATTAAGGCACTTTCACCCGATGACCCTAACAGTATGCTCCCGTATGCTTGCCTCGGTGTAGCTTGTGCCGGACTTGTATATTTTGTACTTGCCGCAATCATCAAAGCGGTTGGCATTGATAAGGTAATGAGATTTTTCCCTCCTGTTGTTACAGGTCCTATCATTATTGCAATCGGTCTTGGACTTGCTCCGTCAGCGGTTTCTAACTGCACTACCAACTGGCTGCTTGCGGTAGTCGCACTTGCCGTTATCGTTATTTTCAACATTTGGGGCAAGGGAATGGCCAAAATCATTCCGATTATCCTCGGTTTGCTCATTTCATATGGTTTTGGTCTTGTGCTTTACTTTATTTCACAGGCAAATCCAAGTCTTATTCAGGATATGCCTTGGTTATTCTCAGGCGGTGCGGACGCAAACGGCGTTTATCAGCCTATTTTTGATTTCACAAGTGTGAATGTCATTTGCGACAATATTGCTAAGGGCAATATTTTTGGCAGCGAAGGTCTTATCGGTATTCCTATTCACTGGGAAAAGACTGTGTTCGGTGGCATTGATTATTTAAATACTGCCCTCATTGCATCATCAATTATTGCCATTGTTCCTATCGCATTTGCTACAATGATGGAGCACATCGGTGATATTTGTGCTATCGGTTCGACAACAGGCAACAATTATATTCAGGATCCGGGCCTTCACAGAACACTCAGTGGTGACGGTATCGCAACCACAATCGCATCACTTTTTGGCGGTCCTGCTAACACAACCTACGGTGAGAACACAGGTGTGCTCGCACTTACAAAGGTTTATGACCCACGAGTAATCAGAATTGCCGCTTTCTTTGCGGTTGGAGTATCGTTCTTCCCGATTGTATCTGCAATTATCGGTTCAATTCCAAGCTGCATTATCGGCGGTATTTCATTCGTGCTTTACGGTATGATTTCTGCAATCGGCGTAAGAAATGTTGTAGAAAATAAGGTTGACTTTACAAAAAGCCGTAACCTTATTGTTGCCGCTGTAATCCTTGTATGTGCGCTCGGACTTTCAAGCGATACAGTAAGTTTTGCAATCGGCAGTGCAACAATTACACTTTCACCGCTTGCCGTTGCATCAATCGCAGGTATTGTTCTTAATGCGATTTTCCCCGGTAAGGATTATAAATTTAATACTGCAAATGCCTCCGACGCCGCTAACTTTGAAAAAGAAGTTGAGCCGAAAGAGGAGAAAAAGTAAATTAAAATAACCGAAATACCGAGTATTGATTGCAATGCTCGGTATTTTTATGACTTTTGTTTTTTATAGTTGGGTAAATTATGGTTTGTAACGGTCGGGAAACTTTTGCTTAAATTAACACATACTTTATACTCGGAAATAAAAATTTGGTCAACCTTTTTCAAAGGTTGTGGGTGTGGGCAAAGCCCACAAATACTTTTTATTTACGCAAATTTCCGATAGCCAAACAGCTTGCTGTTTGGCGGCTTGAACACAATAGCGAAAGCCTTATAATTGCGACAGCAACAAGAAAAGTCATTCGTTATATAGTGAAGAATTAATTATTTTTTTAAAAGGCTGTTGCCTGTTTTATCAAACTTTGCTTTGGCACACAAACAGCAACGCTGTTTGTGCCTTAAAATTTGCAATGAAAACAACCTTTCTTGGGCGTTGCCCAAACCCACGAGCCTTTAAAAAGGCTCGACCTAAATTTTTTGTCCGAGCAGAAAGCATAGGCAATCTCAAAGTTTTTAACATCGGCAACAAACAAATGTTAAAAACTTTGCTTTACTGATTGCATAGTCGTTTTTCTGCCATTGCCCAATTAACCACTTTAATGAAATCCTCAATATATGCTTTTCGGTCGTTGTAGTGTTTTAAGTAATAGGCGTGTTCCCACACATCAATATTAAGAATCGGAGTAAGGCCTCGGCAAAGGGGTGTGTCCTGATTTTTTGTGGTGATAATTCTCAGCCTTTTGCCGTCAAATACAAGCCAAGCGTAGCCGGAGCCAAAAACCGACATTGCGGCACTTGTAAATTCATTCTTGAAATTTTCAAAGCTTGTAAAGCTTTCGCTCATTTTTCTGTGAAGCACACCACGCTCAAGTCCTCGGCAGTCGGGACTCATACCGTTAAAATAAAATCTGTGGTTATACACGCCACCGGCATTGTTTATAACATCTCTGCGTTTTTCCTCAGGAATACGGCAGGGATTTTTTAATAGCTCGTGTAAGCTCAGCTTTTGAATTTGTCTGCATTCGCACATCAATGCGTTCAGCTTGTCGATGTATGCCTGCAGATGCCTGTCATGATGCAATATCATAGTTTTTTCGTCAATGTACGGTTCAAGTGCGTTGTATGGATAGCGTAGGGGAGTGTTTACAAATGGGTATTTATTGTCCATAGCGAATCATCCTTTCAGATTATTTTATGCCTAAGTAATCCTATAGTTACTATATGTATATGCAAATTGCGGTTTTTATTCACATAATTAAATTTATGAACTGCAAAAAAAGTTGAAAAAAAGCGTATATTCTGTTATAATGTAAAATAGCAGTAAATTTTTTATTTTGCTGATAAAGAGTTTATTTGTGATAATAATAAAAGCAGGAGGTATTGCTATGGTTAAAGAAATTATTTCAGAAGATTTTGAGGCTGAGGTTTTGGGTGCAGATGTGCCTGTACTGGTAGATTTCTGGGCAGAGTGGTGCAGTCCTTGCAGAATGATGGGTCCTGTTTTCAAGGAGCTTTCTACAGAGATTGGCTCACAGATGAAATTTTTTAAGCTTAATGTTGAAACCGAGCGTCAGGTTGCCGACTACTTTGGTGTTATGAGTATTCCTACGCTTATTCTTTTTAAAGACGGTGAAGAAGTGCTTAGACTTACAGGTCTTCGCAAAAAGGAAGCACTGCTTGAAGAATTAAAGCCTTATTTAAGCTGATGAGCATAAAAAATTACAAGGTAGCCGCCGCACTTGCAATATTCTGTACCTTGCTTTGGGGCACAGCGTTTCCTTTTATAAAGGTAGGCTATGCCGAGTTTGGCATAGAGGAAAACGACATTGGTTCAAAGCTGCTTTTTGCAGGTGCGAGGTTTACCCTTGCAGGAATAATGGTGCTTTTCATTTTTTTAGTCAAGAACAAACGCTTGCCTAAAATTGAGAAAAACGGCATTATGCCCGTTATGCTGCTCGGTTCGGTGCAGACTTTCGGGCAGTATATTTTTACATATATTGGCATAGGATTTACAAGCGGTGCCAACACCTCGGTGATTACCGCCTGTGCTACATTTTTTACGGTGCTTTTTGCTCCGCTGTTTTTTAAGTCGGACAAACTGAACATTTGTAAAATAATCGGTTGTGTGCTCGGCTTTTGCGGTGTTTTGTGTGTAAACAGCGGTGGCGGTGTGAGTGCAGACACGCTGTTTGGCGACTTTATGATATTGATGTCAACGGTATCGGCTACTGCGGGCAACTTTATTTCAAAGGGCGTTGTTCGTGACCGAGAGCCTATGACTGTGACTGGCTTTCAGCTTTTGTTCGGCGGAATTTTACTGCTGATTGCAGGTTTTGTAACAGGCGGCAGACTCAGCTTTGGCAGTGTAAAGGCATTGCTTGTGTTGTTGTGGCTTGCTTTTGTGTCGGCTGCGGCATTTGCTGTTTGGACAGCTTTGTTAAAGCATCACCACGCAAGCAGAATTTGCGTGTTTAACCTGCTTGTGCCTGTGTTCGGCACAATGCTTTCGGGTATTATGCTGGGTGAAAATGTGCTCAGCGTGGCAACGATTGTTTCGGTAATACTTATATGTACAGGTATTTTTATATCTAATTTACAGATAAAAAAGAGGTGTGAGCGATGAAAATTCAGGGATTGATTTCTGATATGGACGGAGTTATTCTCGATTCCGAGAAGCTTTATGTTCGTTTTTGGTGCGAGGCAGGCAGATTTTACGGCTTTCCAATGGAAAAAAGGCACGCACTTTCAATCAGAAGTATGGCTCGTCCGCTTGCGTCTGAAAAGCTCAAGGGCATTTTTGGCGACGGCTTTGACTATGATGCTGTTCGCAGAAAAAGGGTTGAGCTTATGGATAAATATGTGGAGCAAAACGGCATTGAAGCAAAGCCGGGTGCAAAGGAGTTACTTGTTTACTTAAAGGGAAACGGCTACAAGGTTGCCCTTGCAACGGCAACTGCACCCGAAAGGGCAGAGAAATACCTCAAGGCTCACGATTTATATAAATATTTTGATGTGACGGTGAGTGCGTCAATGGTAAAGATTGGCAAGCCTGCACCCGACATCTACCTCAAGGCGGCAGAAATGCTTTCGCTTTCTCCGCAAAGCTGTGTGGCACTTGAGGACTCTCCAAACGGCATTAAATCGGCAAGCTCAGCAGGTTGTGTAACTGTAATGGTACCCGACCTTGACAAGCCGAGTGATGATATACTTCCGCTTTTGCACGATGTAGCAAACGGACTGTGTGATGTAAAAAGGATTTTGAGGGAGCTTGAGTAATTGAGCAAAAAAGAAGAAGGGATTGAACTCAATGGATTTTCTACAAATGCTGAATGACTTTTTTACAAAGTTTGACGACATTCTATGGGGCGTGCCAATGATTGTAATTTTGCTTGGTGCACACATTTATATGACCGTCAGAACAAAGTTTGTTCAGCGAAAAACATTTAAGGCGATTAAACTTTCTGTAACCAAAGACCCTGACTCAGACGGCGACATCAGCCCGTTTCAGGCTTTGACAACAGCACTTGCCTCCACCATAGGTACAGGTAATATAATTGGTGTGGGTACAGCTATTGCACTTGGCGGTGCAGGTGCGGTGCTTTGGTGTTGGCTTTCGGGTGTGTTTGGTATTGCAACAAAATATGCCGAATCGCTTATTGCAGTTAAGTACAGAGTAAAAACTCCTGACGGTAAAATGCGTGGCGGTGCAATGTATGCCATTGAAAACGGTGTGTCCAAAAGGACGGGCATTAACTTTAAATGGGCAGGCATATTGTTTGCGATTTTTGCTTTGTTTGCTTCATTTGGTGTAGGCTGTGGTGTTCAGACAAATGCTATTGCTAAAATTATGGATACTACATTCAATCCGGATAAAACATATATGATTCATTTCTTTGGAATGGATATTTCGGTGGTTGCTCTTATTTCCGGTATTGTAATTGCTATCTGCGTTGCCCTTGTAATTTTTGGCGGTATCAAGTCAATTTCAAAGGTATGCGAAAAGCTCGTCCCGCTTATGGCAATTCTCTATGTTATCGGTTGTATTGTTATTCTTGTAATCAACTTTGACGTGCTTTGGCAGACAGTTATGCTTATTTGTCAGTCAGCTTTCAGCTTTAAGGCATTGGGCGGCGGTCTTGCGGGCACAGGCATTATGGTTGCTGCTCGTTACGGTGTGGCAAGAGGTCTTTTCAGTAATGAATCCGGCATGGGTTCTGCACCTATTGTTGCTTCTGCCGCTCAGTCAAGAAACTCTGTTCGTCAGGCACTCATTTCTTCAACAGGCACATTTTGGGATACTGTTGTTGTATGTCTTATGACAGGTCTTGTAATTGTAAGTTCATGTATTAAGAACCCGAACATTGATACAGCGTCAATCGAGGGCGGTGACCTTACATCTGCGGCATTTGCTCAGATTCCGTACATAGGCACACCAATACTTGTTGTAGGTATTGTATTGTTTGCTTTCTCAACAATTCTTGGCTGGAGCTACTATGCTGAGAGCTGTGTAGATTACCTCTTTGGCCCAAAGAGAATTATTCCTTACAAGGTATTATTTATAATCATTCTTCTTATTGCTCCGATTACTTCACTCGATATTGTATGGACAATGTCTGATATTTTCAACGCACTTATGACATTGCCGAATATCTTTGCAATAGTGGTGCTTGCTCCTGTTATTACAAAGGAAACCAATTATTATCTCTATGGCAACAGACTTGATGAGTACGATAAAACTCCTGTTCCGTTTGTTAAGAGAAGAAAGTAAAACTTATGCCCGACTTCGTAAATGAGGTCGGGCTTTTGCTTGGGTGTCACCTTTTAACAATCATCAACATAGTTATTAACATTTTTATTACGAAAATACAGTTTGCAAAAGGATATAATTATTGTTCCCGGCAATGATTTAGTAACGGTCAGGAATTAAAAGTATTAAGATTGTCTATGCTTTCTGCTCGGACATAAAATTTAGGTCGAGCCTTTTTAAAGGCTCGTGGGTTTGGGCAACGCCCAAGAAAGCTGTTTCCATTGCAATTTATAAGGCACAAACAGCAACGCTGTTTGTGTGCTAAAGCAAAGTTTGACAAAACAGGCGACAGTCTTTTAATAAAAAATCGTTTATAAATTGAAAAATATCTTTTCTGTTTTGTGTTGCTATCGCATTATAAGGCTTTCGCCCTTTCGTTCAAGCCGCCAAACAGCAAGCTGTTTGGCTATAAAAACCTTGCGTTAGTTTAAAGTATTGTGGGCTTTGCCCACACCCACAACCTTTGAAAAAGGTTGACCAAATTTTTATGTTCGAGTATAAAGTCTGCAATAATTCAAGCATAAAATTCCCGACCGTTACAAACAATAATTTACAAAAAACAACCGCTGTCATTATCGAACAGCGGTCATTATGATTATAGAATTTTATTACTTACTTTCCTGCAAGGTAATTGTTACCTTATCTGTATTTCCGTTTGACGGGCGGTAATACTCAAGCTCAATAGAATCACCGGCTTTATGGCTTTCGAGTACATCATAAAACTCGGCAAAGTTGCTTATCTTTTTGCCGTCTGCACCTGTGATAATATCGTTTTCTTTAAGTCCTGTGTTTGCACACGGGCCGTCATCGTCAATGCTGTAAATCGCAATGCCTGACGGTGTGTTGCCGTTGCCCTGTACATTTTCACCGGTAACGCCAATCTTCACTCTGCCCTGTACATAGCCGTACTTCATAATATCATCAATTACGGTTTTTACTGTGGCTGACGGAATGGCAAATCCCATTCCCTCGTAATCGGTTGCGGCGATTTTTGCAGATGAAACGCCGATTACCTGACCGTACATATTGATTAACGCACCGCCTGAGTTGCCGGGATTGATAGCTGCGTCTGTCTGAATAAACTTAACATTGGTTGTAATACTGCTCTGTCTGTCAACGGCAGATACAATGCCCTGTGTGATTGAGTTGTTGTACTTAATTCCGCCCGGATTGCCAATGGCAATTACGCTTTCACCAAGTGAAATATCCTTTGAGTTGCCAAAGCTTGCGGCTTTAAGTCCGCTTGCATCGTCCATTTTAAGAAGTGCAAGGTCTGTGCGTGAGTCGTAGCCTACAACACCTGCCTTGTACTGCTTGCCGTCTGAGGTAACAACCTGAATGAGGTAAAGAGTTTTGCTGTTGCCGATTACATGAGAATTTGTAATTACATAGCCGTCTGATGTAAGAATAATTCCACTGCCCTGTGACTCGCATTGTGAGTCATCGGAAATCTCATCTGTGTAGCAAAGTACACCAACGATTGAGTCGGTAACCTCGTTGCTTGCGTACTCTGTGTTGTATTTTGAGTCCTTTGAGTCACTCGGCTTTGCCTTTAAATCAATTCCCTCGTATGATGAATTTGTTTTGTCGCTGTAGTCGGACTCGCTGTGCTCGCTTGAATTAGTATTGTTGTTGTCAAAATATGGATTGTCACTTGGTATGGTGAATGTGTAGCTGTTGCCTGAGTTGCCACTGTTATTGTTAGACTGTGAGGCTATGTACGCTACAATTCCGCATAGACTGCCAACGCAGAGGAGCGACAGCACAACTATTATTACAATTATGCCGGGTGTCATTTTTTTGCGTGGCATATTTGGCCTTGGCGGCTGTGCATATGTGTTTGAATAGTCAACTGTTGGCTGTGAATACGGTTGATATGGTGAGTGGTTGTATCCACCGTTTGGCTGATAATTCGGCTGACCGTATTGCTGGTACTGTGGCTGGTACGGCTGTTGTGCATATTGCTGTGGCTGACCGTATTGCTGATGCTGCGGCTGATAAGGCGGTCTTGCCTGTGGATTGCCGTATGGTGGGTATTGCGGTTGTTGCGGATTAAACGGCTGTTGATACTGCGGATTGTATGATTGGTTAAAGTTTTGGTTATACTGTCCACTGTTAGGGGAATGCTGATAATAGCCGTTTGGTTGTGGCGGTTCATAGCCTTGTGGCTGCTGATTAAAAGTGTTTTGCTGTGGCTGAAAAGTGTTAAATCCGTTTTCAAAAGGCTTTTGCGGCTCAAAGCTGCTTTCTTCTGTAGGCTGAACCGTCGGTTCTTCTGCAACCGGTTGAGGAGTGGTGCTTTCATTATTAAAAGCAGGAGCAGACTGTGGTTCGCTCGGCTTTTCAGTAAAAGGCTTTTCAGGCTCGAACTGATTATTGTTAAAATTATTGTCCATAAATATATCTCCTTATCAGAGTAAAAGTGCTGTTTATAATTAAACTAAAGTAAAAATTTCCATAGCTTTAATAAATATTATATATCTTTATTACTTTAAAAGCAACAAAATTATATCACGCTTATGTGAGTATATATTGAAAATTAGGTGATTTTTCGAGATTTTTCCTGTATTTTCTGCAAAAAAGCAAAAAACTTTTGCAAAAGGCTTTATATTTGAAAAAATATATTGTATAATAAAAGTAACTCGGACGACTATGCTTTATAGTTCCGAAAATTTACTACAAAGGAAGATTAATATGCCATTAGTAAACGCTAAAGAAATGCTTACAAAAGCAAAAGCAGGCCACTATGCAGTTGGTCAGTTCAACATCAACAACCTTGAGTGGACAAAGTCAATTCTTTTAACTGCTCAGGAGCTTAACTCACCTGTAATTCTCGGTGTATCTGAGGGTGCCGGTAAATATATGTGCGGTTACAAGACAATCGTTGGTATGGTAAATGGTATGCTCGAGGAGCTTAACATTACTGTTCCTGTTGCTCTTCACCTTGACCACGGTTCATACGAAGGTGCTAAGGCTTGTATTAAGGCAGGTTTCAGCTCAATTATGTTTGACGGTTCACACTATCCAATCGAAGAAAACATCGCTAAGACTAAGGAGCTCGTTGCTGCTTGTAACATTCTCGGTCTTTCACTTGAGGCTGAAGTTGGTTCAATCGGCGGTGAGGAAGACGGCGTTATCGGTATGGGCGAATGTGCTGATCCTAAGGAATGTAAAATGGTTGCTGACCTCGGCGTAACAATGCTCGCTGCAGGTATCGGTAACATTCACGGCAAGTATCCTGCAAACTGGCAGGGCCTTAGCTTTGAAACTCTTGATGCTATTCAGCAGCTCACAGGTGATATGCCACTCGTTCTCCACGGCGGTACAGGTATCCCTGCTGATATGATTAAGAAGGCTATCTCACTCGGCGTTTCAAAGATCAATGTAAACACAGAGTGCCAGCTCGCATTTGCTGACGCTACAAGAAAGTATGTTGAAGCAGGTAAGGACTTAGAGGGCAAGGGCTTTGACCCAAGAAAGCTCCTCGCTCCTGGTGCAGAGGCTATCAAGGCTACTGTTAAAGAGAAAATGGAACTCTTCGGTTCAGTTGGTAAGGCTTAATCGTATAGCTTAATATTTTCACAATTTAAGGCTTCGTCTTTTGACGAAGCCTTTTTTGGCTTTTTAATAGTTGGGGTAAATTATGGTTTAGCAGAAAGCTTTGGATAATTAATATAAAATTTAGGTCGAGCCTTTAAAAAGGCTCGACCTAAATTTTTTTGTCCGAGCAGAAAGCATAGGCAATCTAAAAACTTTTAATTCCCGACCGTTACCGCCTTTTTTGTGCTGTACATAACCAACACTTTATCTATTGAAAATATAACGAATTTGTAGTATAATATAATATTAGTACGAAAGAATGTAGTACACATTATTAATTAAAAAGGAAGTAATTTTATGGCTAAGAAAGAATTTAAATCAGAGTCAAAAAGACTTCTCGACCTGATGATTAATTCAATTTATACTCATAAGGAGATTTTCCTCAGAGAGCTTATTTCAAACGCAAGCGACGCTATTGACAAGCTTTGCTTTATTGCTCTCACAGACGATAAGCTCAATATGAGCAGAGATGATTTTAAGATTTTTATAAAGCCCGACAAGGAAAACCGTACACTTACAATAACCGATAACGGTATTGGTATGGACAAGGACGACCTTGAGAATAACCTCGGCACAATCGCTTCTTCCGGCTCATACAAGTTTAAGCAGGAAATGAGCGAAAAGCAGGACGATATTGATATTATCGGTCAGTTTGGCGTTGGCTTTTACTCAGCTTTTATGGTAGCAAAGAAGATTACTGTTGTTACCAAGAAATACGGCTCAGACACTGCATACAAGTGGGAGTCGGACGGTGCAGACGGCTATGAAATCACCGAGGCACAGAGGGATGAAATCGGTACAACCATTGTGCTTGAAATCAAGGATAACACAGAGGAAGAAAACTATGACGAATTCCTTGAGCAGTATAGAATTCAGGGACTTATCAAGAAGTATTCCGACTATATCCGTTATCCGATTATGATGGATATGACTCACAGCATAGTTAAGGAAGAAACCAAGGACAGCGACAAGCCGGAGTATGAGGACTACACAGAAACCGAAACTCTTAACAGTATGCTCCCAATCTGGCAGAGAGCCAAAAAGGATGTTAAGCAGGAGGAGTACGACAACTTCTATCGTGAGAAGTTTATGGCTATGGAAAAGCCTTTGCGTACAATCGTTACCTCTGTAGAGGGCGTTGTTACTTACAAGGCGTTGCTTTTCATTCCGTCACAGGCGCCTTATGACTACTATACAAAGGAATATAAAAAGGGACTCCAGCTTTACTCAAGCGGTGTGCTTATTATGGATAACTGCGAGGAGCTTTTGCCTGAGCATTTCAGATTTGTAAAGGGAATTGTTGACAGTGCCGACCTCTCACTCAATATTTCAAGAGAGATGCTCCAGCACGATCGTCACCTTATTACTATTGCTCAGAACATTGAAAAGAAGATTAAAAACGAGCTTACTTCAATGCTTGCAAATGACAGGGAAAACTACGAGAAATTCTTCAATGCCTTTGGCAGACAGCTCAAGTACGGTGTTGCCTCTGACTATGGTATGCACAAAGAGGAATTGCAGGATTTACTTATGTATTACTCCTCAACAGAGAAAAAGCTTGTTACCCTCTCTGAGTATGTTGACAGAATGAAAGAGGATCAGAAGTTCATCTATTTTGCTGTAGGCGAGAACATCGCATCAATCGACAACCTCCCACAGACAGAGCTTTTGCGTTCAAAGGGATATGAGATTCTCTACTGCACAGAGGAAATTGACGAGTTTTCACTCCAGACCCTTATGCAGTACAAGGATAAGCGTTTCTGCTCAGCTACAAACGATGACCTCGGTATTGAAAATGACGAGAACAAAGAGGAAGAAAAGGACAGCAGTGCAATCCTCACCTTTGTAAAAGAAACACTCGGCGACAAGGTTTCAGAGGTTGTTGCCTCCAAAAAGCTTGTTTCTCACCCTGTTTGCCTTACTGCAAAGGGCGGAATTTCATTTGAAATGGAAAAATACTTCAACGCAGTTCAGCCTGACAGCGGTATGAAGGCTCAGCGAGTTCTTGAGCTTAATATGAACCATTCAGCCGTAAAGGCAATGGAAAGTGCTGTACAGACAGACATTGAAAAAGCAAAGAAGTATGCAGAACTCCTTTACGATCAGGCACTCCTCATTGCAGGACTCCCGATTGAAAATCCGGGCGAATATGCAGACCTCGTTTGCAGCCTGATGGTGTAATTAATAATTATATAAAAACTATAAAAGGATAGAAATTAACAGCGGATGTCATTTAGACATCCGCTGTTTTGCGTAAAGATATTGCACTAAAATGTCACTTGCAGTTGCAAAATGTTTTTACTTAATGTATAATATTGTTAATTTGTTAAAATTAAGGAGAGAAATATGAAAATTAAACAATTTTTAAACAAATTTATTGCATTAACTCTTGTAATTACAATTGTATTTTCAATATTTACAGTCAGTGCAAGTGCAGTTACAAATGATAAAAATGCAAGCTCGCAAAACGCAAACATTCAAAATAACCTATCAGTTCAGGGAACGAACTCGGTAGGTACAATGCTTGCAAGTGAAATCGAAGAGAAGAACGAAGAAACAGAGGAAAATAACGGATGTAATGTATTTTCTGTTGAAGTGACGGGCAATGAGGCGGCTGTTTCTTTTGAAACTGTTGTTGACGCAACTTTGCTTGTTGCTGTTTACAACGAAAGCTGCGATACGCTTATTACTACAGGCACAACAGAGGTATAAAAGGGTGAAACCGAAAAGAATGTTACCTTTGATACAGAAGAAATGCCGCAGTATTTTTATTTAAAGGGCTATCTTATTGATACTGAAACAAACAAGCCTTTGTGTACTGCATACTCTTCTCCGATGTACACAAAAGAAATGCAGGAATTCCTTGCAAAGACAACAGACGACTTTGACGAGGACAAGGTTCTTAATTTTGATAACGAAAAGGACAATAACTTTGCCGTTTATAAGGAAAATGTAAAGCTTGTCGATGATTCAAGCGATAAAAACAAGGTTACAAAAAGCGATGATACCACAAAAACATATGTAATTGAAAATATAGACGAAAGTATTTCATCACTCAAAGAAGGTGATATTTTTTCATATAATTATAGTGAAGGCAATGCACTTGTAGTTAAGGTTGCAACTATTACCATAGACGGTACAACTGCGACTATTACAGGTGCGGATACTGAAATTAATGAAGTATTTGATTATATGAAAATAGACAGTACTGCAAAGAAGTCAGATTTTGCTTATGATAACACAAAAAAGAGTGAATACCTTAAACCTCAAAAAAATGAAACAAAGAAGAAAAATTCAAGAGCAGTTAGTATAGACGGAGAACTTTCAAATGCTGATGAATTTTATATTGAATACGAACCTGAAGAGGATGTTTCTATAAAAGGCACATTTGGTTTTGGTATTTCAACTTCAGCAAAAGTATATGTTTCTTTCGCATATCAGTATATAGAATTTATATCAAAACAAACAATAGATTTAAAGTTGGAATTATCTTTTAAACAATTTTCATACAGCTTTAGTTTGGGTGAATATGGAGTATCACCTGTACCGGGACTGTATATAAGTGTAGAACCGGAGTTGGTTTTTGAAGGGACGATTTCTATAACATTAAACGCAATTATTAGAAATCAGGTAGGCTTTAGTTTATCTAATTCAGAAGGAGTTAAAAATTTATGCAAATCTCCACAAGTAGAAACACAATTTAATTTTGAGGGAAAGGTTTTTATTGGATTAAGAGCAACAGGCAGATTACATGTTCTTGGAGCTCTTGCTGAAGGTGGATTTTCAGTTGAAGTCGGGCCGGAAGTAAGTGCGGCACTTGAATCAAACAATAGCAGTGATTTTGAACATGATTGTAATTTGTGTATTAAAGGTGAATTTGGTTGTAAATTTGAAATGTCTGTTTATGCAAAATTTTTAAATTTAGATAGTTTGAAATTTGGAAAAGATTTAGTATCTACATCATGGAAAATTGCAGATATGTATTATTCGCTCGACTATAATGAGTTTGACTTTACTACTTGCCCGCATATAAGGTATAAGGTTAAAGTTTTGGTAAGGGATACTAATGGTAATTTAATAAAAAATGCGCTTATAAACAATTTTAAAAGAACAGATGTAAAAGGTACAGCTATAATTTACTTGCCAAAAGGAAAAAATGAAGTTTCTGTTTCAAATGACGGCAGTGTAAGCTCAAAAATTGTTGAGGTGTTTGATGAACCGATAAGTATCGTTGTTGTAATACCTGCTAAACAAGAATCTTCAGAAGAAAATCATGATTACGAACCTGTTTTAACCGGAGAAATAGTACAGATAGCGGCAGGAGGAAACAGCTCGGCAGCAGTTACAAAAGACGGAGATCTGTATATGTGGGGAGCAAACGGTGCTGGACAACTTGGAATACGTAACCGTCAAACGCACATTCTTGAATTAAAATAGCCAGTGGGGAATTTTGAATCCCACTGGCATATATATTGTTATTCAGATTTTGATTTACAACTTTCTGGAGCATTCCAGGGTAACAGCATATTTATGTTCTCACC
>NZ_JBGVJL010000208.1:0-16286 GCF_045129435.1 Ruminococcus sp.
CTGTTTTGTTAAACTTTGCCTCAGCACACAAACAGCAACGCTGTTTGTGCCCGATAGACTGATATAAAAACAACCTTTCTTGGGCTTTGCCCAAACCCACGAGCCTTTAAAAAGGCTCGACCTAAATTTCATTATTGTTAAGATTTTGCGTTAGCAAACAATTTTATAATCAGCCTTATATATTGGTGTTCTATATTCTATAATAGAATATACGTTTATAAAAAGCCGTATTTTATAGTCAATTTTTGCGATAAATGGAAATATTACGATTTCTTAAAGAATAATTAAAAAATTTGTAAAAATGTGTTGACAAAGTGACGGTATAGTGATATAATCAATACTGTTCTTGAGAGAGCACAGACCTCTTGAGAAACAATTAAATAGTTGGTGTTGATGACGCTGAGGGTCCACCTGTTCCCATACCGAACACAGAAGTTAAGCTCAGTGGTGCCGAAAATACTTGGCTGGTGACGGCCTGGAAAAATAGGGAGATGCCAACATCAAAGTGTCCATCCAGTAGGGTGGGCATTTTTTATTTGTCATTTTTTATTATCCGTAAAGGCTTTTGATTTTGCACCCTTCCCCATGTACTAAAAAGACCGCATCATCAGATGTGGCCTTTTATCATTCCAAGGGGGTATATCCCCTATCGTATAACATTAAATTAATATCAATTACGCTCAGTCTATGTAAAATTCCGAACATTATAACCGCATCTCTGCCGTCCTTTGCGTACAAAGGTGACGCCTTAATGCAATTCAAAAGCTTGCTCGTCTGGCTTAAATCCGCACCGATTCCAATGCAAAGCATAATAAGCTTATCTCTTGACGGAGTTTTTATTCCTTTAAAAATCTGATAGCCGTAATGCTTTTCTATTAAAGAATTATTAATTGCCTCAGACTTGCTTATTTTTTTACTTAAAATTAAACTTTCAAGCATTTGCGGCAGGGTTGCATATTGCATATAATCTCGGTTTTCACTAAAATAATCATCAAGATTGCTATTTGATTTTAAAATATTGAGCAGTTCGTCAGTTGATTTTTTCAAAATGTATCTTCCTTTTTATAAAAATTTATGTTAATATCTAAAATGAAATGGGGTGCGATGATGACGGAGTTTGAATATAAATTTTACCTATGGCAGTTCGATGTAGTTGCAAATTTTAACCGAACCACTCAGCTTGTACGCAATCGCAACACAAAGCAGTTAATGATAAAAAAGATTATGCCTGCAAGCGAATTTGACCTGCATATAACAATAAGCAAGCTTAACAACGAACACATTGCCAAAATTTTTGATGTAATAATTGACCGCAATGCCTGCATAATTCTTGAAGAATATGTACCCGGAAACACTGTTGAACAGATGATTTCAAAAGGTGTATTCAGCGAAAACTACGCAATCAATGTTGCTCGTCAGATATGCGACGGACTGAGCGTTCTGCATAAATATTCAATCACCCACCGTGACATTACCCCAACTAATATTATCATAGGCAATAACGGAGTTGTCAAGATAATAGACTTTGGAATTTCACGATTTCACAATGCCAATGCAAGCCACGACACACAGGTACTCGGCACAGAGGGCTATGCTGCTCCCGAACAATTCGGCTTTAAACAGAGCGACAGCAAAACAGATATTTACGCTGTGGGCGTGCTTTTAAACTTTATGCTGACAGGTCATCTGCCGTCAGAAGTGATGTATCGTAACGGAGATATCGCTGAAATTATCAAAAAATGTACGGAATTTAATGTTGAAAAGCGTTTTGAAACTATTGAGGATTTAAACGCCGCTTTAAAGAGAAAGAGGGTTTACGGCTTTAACTTTGCCGATAATTTTCTTGAAAATTTTCCGGGATTTCGCTCCAAAAAGAAAGGTGTACGAATTTTTGCAATAATAATGTATGCTTATATGTTCCTTTGGATTGCAAATATGTACAGAACATATTGTCCGCAAAATCTGCTGAATATCTTCCCCGTTACACTTATTTCAATTATGATGTTTATTATTCCGATTGCCTTTTTCTCAAATATTTTCGGTTTTCAGAACTGTATTCCCAAAATACGGGATTTGAATAAAACGGCAAGGCGAATTATTTTCTTTTCACTGGCTGTTGTGAGCATATTTGTTGGTGCGGCATTATTTCGTGATTTTACAACGGCTGCAGATATGGAATTATACAAATCGCTATACAGCACTTACAACGACTTATATAGTAATTATTTCCAATAATGCAACAATATTATAACATAAAAAATTTTTCTTAGTGTATGCTGACAGCATACACTTTTTTATTTTCAATTTTATATAATAAAGTCAACGGATTTACTTAAAGGAGGAAATTACTATGAAAAATACCGTTAAAAAAGTTTTATGTACATTTATCGCTGTGGTTGTAGCAACCGCTTCTACATTGGTTTTTACAGGCTGTGGTTCAAAGAAGACCACAAGCGAAATCAGTATTCCGGACTTTACTTTCTCTGAAAGTTCAAAAGCTGACGAAAGCTCTAAAGAGGAGAGTTCAAAGGTCGAGGAAAGCTCTAAGGAAGAAGAAAGTTCCAAAGCCGAGGAAAGCTCCAAGGAAGAAGAAAGCTCCAAAGAAGAAAAGAACGATTCAGGCTTGGTTACACCTGAATTTAAAGAAATGATGGACAGCTACGAGGCTTTCTTTGACGAATATGTTGACTTTATGAAAGAATACAACAATAGCGACAACACAGCAGCACTTATGGCTCAGTACGCAGATTATGTGTCAAAATATGCAGATTTTATTAAAAAGCTTGATGATGTTGATGAAGATGAGCTTTCTGATGCAGATGCAGCATACTACATTGAAGTAACAGCCAGAATCAATAAAAAGCTTGCTGAAGTTTCAATGTCATTATCATAAAAATGTTCATAAACGAGCTTTGGGACGAAGTCGTAAGGCACAGCGGCAAAAAAATAACCGCTAAGGACGGCAAAAGCTTTACATACAGCGTAACCGAAAGCAATATTTTTATCCCGGAGGCTAACTGGCGAATTACAAAAGCAGAATTTGAAAACGCAGTATCAAAGCTAAAGGATCAAAAATTTGCAACGCTTGCAGAAAACAGCTCATCATATGTGTACGCAATAATATTCTCTATATTAAAGGAAAATAAGTAACATAATTTTTTCATCATCCTTTCTAAACAGAACGCTCAGGCTTTTGACTTGAGCGTTTTGTTTTTAACATTTTGTTGTAATAATGTTAAAAATTTGATGTAATGTGATATTTATTGGGAACCTACAGTCAATATTATTACAGACTTTATACTCGAAAATAAAAATTTGGTCAACCTTTTTAAAGGTTGTGGGTGTGGGCAAAGTCCACAAATACTTTTCTCTTAAACAAAATTTTTATAGCCAAACAGCAGGCTGTTTGGCGGCTTGAGCACAACAGCGAAAGCCTTATAATTGCGACAGCAACACAAAAAAATCCATTCTTCTTTATTAATGAAGTATTTCTTTTTAAAGGTTGTCGCCTGTTTTGTCAAACCTTGCCTCAGCACACAAACAGCAACGCTGTTTGTGCCTTATAAATTGCGATGAAAACAACTTTTCTTGGGCGTTGCCCAAACCCACGAGCCTTTAAAAAGGCTCGACCTAAATTTCTTTGTCCGAGCAGAAAGCATAGACAATCTCAATACTTTTAATTCCCGACCATTTCTAAGTCGTTATCGGGAAGAAGAAAATTATTATTTTGCAAACTGTCTTCTCGTAATAAAAACCATAATTTACCCCATCTATTGAAAAAGAACCACAATTTTACCCAACAAAAGAACAAAAAAATAACGCTCAGACAAAAAGCCTGAGCGTTTGTTTTTAGCTATGAATTATGCCTTCTTCTGTGGCTGCTGCTGTTCTGAAAACTTTGCTCTTGTTTTCTTTACAACCTCAAGCTGTGAAGAAAGAGTTTCCTCTGTTGTCTTTAAAATGCTGTCTGAATATACATTGGTAGCTGTGCGGATTTCCTTTGATTTTGCCTTTGCATCATCAACAATCTCCTTTGCCTTTACCTTTGCTTCTCTTACAAGCTCGTTCTGGTTGAGGATTGTCTTTTTACGCTCCTCAGCGTTACGAATGATATTCTCAGCCTCTTTCTTTGCCTCTGTAAGAATTGCCTTTCTGTCAGCTACTACATTCTTAGCTTGGCTGATTTCTGATGGCATTGCGTCCTGAATCTGCTCAATGATGTTGTACATCTCGTTGCTGTCAACCATCACCTTGCCGCCTGAAAAAGGAACCGACTTGGCTGAACCGAGTATATCCTGAAGCTCTAAAATTAAATCATCAATTTTCATATTTATTATCTCCTTTATATTAAGGTTTACTTATCATTGCCCTTGTAAAGTCTTTCCACAATTCTGTCGTGAATCATCTCCGGCACAAAATTGCTTATGTCGCCGCCAAGCGAAGCTACTGTGCGTACCATACTTGAACTTAAATACATTGACTCTGACTCCGCTGTCAGAAATATAGTTTCAAGCTGAGGATTAAGTCTTTTATTGGTAAGTGCCTGCTGAAATTCATATTCAAAGTCAGACACCGCCCTAAGTCCCTTTACTATGGCATCAACCTTGCGTTCCTTGCAATATTGTGCAAGAAGTCCGCTGTAGCTTACTATCTCAACATTTTCAATGCCTGCGGTTGATTCCTTTAAAAACTGTATTCTCTCCTCTGCCGAAAAGCTCGGAGTCTTTTTTTCGTTGGTAAACACACCTACAATTACCTTGTCAAACATATTTGCGGCACGCTTTATAATGTCGATATGTCCCAGCGTTACCGGGTCAAAACTGCCCGGACAAATAACTGTTTTATTCATCACAAAAAATCCTTATGTCTGAATGTGCTTATTTTTATTTTACCATAGCGATATTCCCTGTCAAGTACAAAATCGCCATAATTTGCAGAAATCTGCTCATCAAGGGGATTTTCTGCAATAATAATTCCTGTGTCACGCATATTCTCTGCCACAAGCGGAAGTGCGTCCTGCAAGATGCCTTTTTTGTACGGCGGATCTAAAAACGCAATGTCAAACTCAGTTGAATTCATTGAAAGAAAACTGCGGTAATCCATTGCAAATAACTTTGCCTCTTTGTCAAATTTAACCGTTGACACATTCTTTTTCACAACATCAAGTGATTTTTTTGACGCATCTACAAAATACGCTGAGCTTGCACCTCTGCTTATTGCCTCAATGCCCATCTGTCCTGAGCCTGCAAAAAGGTCGAGAAATGTATGCCCCATTATTTCAAACTGAATTATTGAAAAAACAGCTTCTTTTATCCTCTCGGTGGTAGGTCTTACATCTTCACCCTCAAGGGTTTCAAGTCGCCTGCCCTTTGCCGTTCCTGTTATTACCCTCATAATATCTTCCTTTTTTCGTATAAAGCATAATAAACTATTTACGAATGTATTTTCTTTAATATTACATAATTATAACATATTATTACAAAAATTACAACATTTTTATTAATTCAATTTTCTGTCGATTTTTCATCTGAATGAAAGTACCTGTACACCGCTATTGCGGCATTTTTTGTCATTTGTGGGCAGCCCTCAAGCTCCTCAAGGTCAGCCTTGGAAATATTGTCAATCGTTCTGAAATATTTAAGCATTGCCCTTGCTCGCTTTTCGCCGATACCCTCAATTTCTGTGAGCGAGCTTTTGAAGGTATTTTTACTTCGCCTTTCGTGGTGGTACCCAATGGCAAAACGGTGTACCTCGTCCTGCATTTTGCTTAGAAAAGTAAATAAAGACCTGCGTGAGCTTATAGAAATTTCTCCGCCGTCACCTGTAACCGCCCTTGTGCGGTGCTTGTCGTCCTTAACCAAGCCGAAAAGCGGAACATCTATATTCATTTCCTGCAAAACTTTCTTTACAACAGCAACCTGTCCCTTACCGCCGTCAAGCAAAATAAGGTCGGGCAGTTTGCCAAAGCCTTCGTCAGCCTTTTCTGCCTTGTAATATTCGTCAAAGCGTCTGCCGATAACCTCTGCCATAGATGCGTAATCGTCCTGTCCGTCAAATCCTTTAATCTTAAATTTTTTGTAAGCACATTTGTACGGCTTTCCGTTTTTATATACAATCATACCGGCAACATTTTCTGTGCCTGCAAGGTTTGAAATATCATAGCTTTCAATGTACTGCGGAATTTTTTCAAGTCCGAGCAAGTCCTTCAATTCCTCAAGCACGCTGTACTCTTTAACTGTAGCACCCTTACGCTGTGCAAGCTCTTCCGCTGCATTTGAACGGCACATAGCCACAAGCTGTGCTTGCTCTCCCCTTTGCGGAACTGTAATATACACCCTGCTTCCACGCTTTTCGCTGAGCCAGTCCTGCATAGCGTTCAAGCCGTCAAATTCCTTGTCTACGGCAATATTTTTCGGCACATCGTTTCTTATTGTGTAGTAGCGAAGAATAAATTCCTCGGTTTCGCTGTCTGAATCACCCGAATCAAACACAAAGCTTTCCCTGTCAAAAAGTCTGCCACCCTCAAAGCGAAACACCTGATAGCAGGTTTTTTTGCCGTCCGAAAAGCTGCCGATAACATCTTCATCAAGCACCTTGTTGGCAACTACCTTTTGCTTGTCGCCCATTTTCTTTACCGCACTAATTTTATCACGAATACGAGCCGCCCTCTCAAACTCAAGGTTTTCGGCAGCCTCCTCCATTTTCTTGGTAAGGTCTTTTATAGATGACGCTGAGCCGCCCTTTAAAAATGCGAGAGCCTGCTCAACGCTTTCGTTGTAATCGGCAAATTTCACCTTGCCTGTACACGGTGCAGAGCAAAGCTTGATGTGGTAGTTAAGGCATGGTCTGCCCTTGCCGAAATCCTGCGGAAATTTTCTGTTGCAGGTGGGGAGCATAAAAATTTTGTTTGCCTCCTCAACGGCACTTTTTACATAATAACTGCTCTTGTATGGCCCGATATACTCCGCTCCGTCATCTGCCTTTTGCAAAACATACGAAAGCTTTCGCCACTTGTCGCCACTCACCTTGATATAGCTGTAGCCTTTGTCGTCCTTTAAAAGGATATTGTACTTCGGGGTGTGCTGTTTGATTAGACTGCATTCAAGAATGAGAGCCTCAAATTCACTGTCGGTAATAATGTACTCAAAATGATCAACATTGTCAACCATTCGGCGTACCTTTTCGGCGTGATTGTTCTGAGAACCAAAGTATTGGCTTACACGATTGCGTAAAGCCTTAGCCTTGCCGATGTATATAATCTCACCGTCAGCAGAATGCATAATATAGACACCCGGCAAAAGCGGCAAAGCCATTGCCCTTTTGCGAAGTATTGACATCTTAGGATTCATAATATCACCTATTTTATAACGATTTTTATAATGAGAAGACAGTTTGCAAAGTGATAATACTCTTTGCCCGACAATGACTTAATAATGGTCGGGAATTTTATTGGTTATATTTTTAATATTGAGGTAACATTGATAAATTATTGTTTATACTATCAATTTATCGGAAAATTCCAAGCCTTCCCCTCGAGGGGAAGGTGGCATTTTCGCAAGAAAATGACGAATGAGGTGTCGCCGTTCACGGCGTTTTTCCTTAACTCAAGCTTTGATATAAGTGAACTCTTAACGAGTTCAACACCTCATCAGTCACTTGCGTGACAGCTTCCCCTCTGATGGGAAGCCTAAATCCGCTAAACAATAATTTACCCCAACTATTGAAAAAGAACCCATAAAAAACGATTTTTCCCTGATAAAAGCTTACGCTTGTCAGGCTTTTTTACAAAACAAAAAGGGCGGATAAACCGCCCAAAATTTCAAAGAGTATGAATTATTCAGCAAAGCCTGATTCAACGAGAGCTACAAGACCGTCAACTGCGTCTGTTTCGTCTGAACCGTCAGCAATAACCTTGATTGTTGTACCGCCAATGATACCAAGTGACAATACACCGAGAAGGCTCTTTGCATTTACTCGTCTTTCTTCTTTCTCAATCCAAACAGTTGACTTGTATTCGTTAGCCTTCTGAATGAAAAATGTAGCTGGGCGAGCGTGTAAACCTGCCTTATTCTGTACTAAAACTTCCTTACTATACATTTTAATATCCCTCTCTTGCCATATAATTTAACCCGTTTTTTAATCAGAATGCTTTATGCAATCTTTTAATAAATATTATAGTATTTTTTCAAAAAAAGGTCAATAAGTTAATTAATTTTTGGTTTATTACTCACTTACAACCAAAATTTTCACCTCGTTGTTGTGCAACATTACTATAAGTTCAATTAAATTATATAAAGTATTGCCAATTATCGCTTTATTATGTCAAATTATTGCTGAATATTATTGTTGGTTTTTCGCCTTTTCTATCAAATCAGGTCGTTTTGCAAGTGTTACTTCCAGACTTTTTTCCTTTTTCCACTTTTCAATGTTTGCGTGGTGTCCGCTCAAAAGCACAGGAGGTACTTCTTTGCCTCTCCATTCTGACGGCTTTGTGTACTGCGGGTGCTCAAGTAAGCCGTTAAAATGGCTTTCCTCCGTAAAGCACTCGTTATTTGAAAGCACACCCGGCACCATTCTTGAAAGTGCGTCTGTAAATACCATCGCAGGCAGTTCACCGCCTGTAAGTACATAGTCACCTATTGATATTTCCTCATCTATAAATTCGTCAAGCAAACGCTGGTCAACGCCCTCGTAGTGACCGCAAAGAATACAGACATTTTCCATATCGTCTGCAATCTGCTTGAGCCTCTGCTGAGTAAGAGTTTTGCCCTGCGGTGACATATACACAAAATATGGTCTTTTTCCGATTTCCTCGCAAATGCTCTCAAAGCAAAGTGCTATCGGCTCAGCTTTCATCAGCATACCGTTTCCACCGCCGTATGGGGTATCGTCAACTCGTCTGTGCTTGTCAAAGGCAAAGTCCCTGAGCTGATGACAATGAATTTCAAGTGCACCGCTTTTCTGTGCTCTGCCTATAATGCTATCGCCCAAAACCGGAGTAAACATCTCCGGGAATAAGGTTATTATATCAATCCTCATCGTCAAATATTCCTTTCATAGGGCGAATAAGAACATATCCGTTGTCAACATCGGTTTCAATAATTACATCATCAATAACAGGCGCAAGATACTTTTTGCCGTTCTCGTCTGTAATCTCGTAAACATCGTTTGCACCGGTACGCAAAACATCAGTGATTTTGCCATATAATGTGTCGTTGTCTGCGTCCTTAACCTCAAGACCGAGCAAGTCCTGCACAAAGTTTACACCCTCGTCAAGAGCAATGTCCTCTCTGTCAATGTAAACAATTTTGCCCCTCATTCTGTCTGCCTGTTCGATTGTATCAATACCGTCAACCTTGCAAAGTACAATATTCTTATGTGGGCGTGATTTTACCTTTATGCTCTCTCTGCCCTGCTCGTCAAGATATAATTTTTTAAAACAACAGAGAAACTCCGGGCTGTCGCACCAAGGGTCAATTCTCAGCTCACCCTTAATGCCGTGTGTACCTACAATTTTTCCGCTGTCAAGAAATCTCTTTTTCATATATCCACCGTCCGTAAATTTTCTTTTATCTGACTACATATTCTAACATAATTTTCGGCTTTGAGCAACTATCATATATGACTGTGCATACTTATAAATATTTCTGCAATAAGGTCGGCAATGTATTCCTCGCTTTCAACCATTCCGCCTCTTACCCATTTTTTGAGAATACTCGATACTCCACTTTCAACAAAGGTGTACATATAGTCAAGCTTGGTATCTGAAATATCATTTTTACCAAATGCCAAGCAGTACTCTTTTTTAAGCTCTGCATACATTTCATCAAGCAATTTTGTCTGAATATTGTTGCTGAAAACCACCTTGTAAAAATCCGAATACTTCTTTACAAAACGCACAATCCAGAGAAAATTAACCTTGCCGTTCTGCGTAAATTTAAAATTGTAATCCTTTAATTCTTCAACATAGCTAACTTCAATTTGTGAAATCATATCGTAAACATCGGTAAAATGGTGATAAAAGGTAACTCTGTTCACTCCTGCCCTCTTGCACAGCGAGGTCACTGTAATTTTGCTCAGGGGCATTTGCTCAAGCATTTCAAAAAGTGCCTGCTTGAGTGCTTTAGTAGTATTTTTTACTCTTTTATCCATAAAAATTCACCTTAGATTTTTTGTAAAAATAAACAAATTTTAAACATTTGTAAAATAATTTACATAAAAATTAAAAATAACTCTTGTATATTTGTGTAGAATATATTATACTATAATCAGATAATTAAATCAAGGGAAACACTATAAAAGCATATTGTACATAATGCGGATTTATTTGTATAAAATCAGGCAATATGCACCCTTTTCCCAAATTTCTTAAAGAAAAGAGGATATATAAATGGCTTTTAGTTTAAATGACCAAAGAACTCCGCTTGAACAGTTTTTGCAGGGCGAATCTGTTACAGCTTATGAATTTATGGGCTCACATTTTGTAAACTGGGGCGACAGAGATGGCGTTGTGTTCAGAGTATGGGCACCAAATGCACTTTCTGTGTCTGTTGTAGGCGACTTCAACGACTGGAACCCTGATGCAAACTATATGTATAAAATCGACAATTCCGGTGTATGGGAATTGTTTATTGAGGGTGTATGGGAGTACGCTTGCTACAAGTATTGCGTAGAAACTCCGTCAATGCAAAAGGTTATGAAAACCGACCCTTATGCTTTCCATTGCCAAACAAGACCTGACAACGCTTCCCGTGTATATGAAATTCACGGCTATGAGTGGAATGACAGCGAATGGTTTGAGCACAAGAAAACACATCCACACAAAAACGCTCCTATCAATGTATATGAAATGCACGCAGGTTCTTGGAGAAAGTACGAGGACGGCAATGTGTTCAGCTACAAAAAGCTTGCAGAGGAGCTTATTCCGTATGTAAAAGAAATGGGCTACACTCACATTGAGTTTATGCCTCTTACAGAATATCCGTTTGACGGCAGCTGGGGCTATCAGGTAACCGGCTACTTTGCCGCTACTTCCCGTTATGGCACTCCAAAGGACCTTATGTATTTTGTAGATAAGTGCCATCAGGAGGGCATCGGCGTAATTCTTGACTGGGTACCTGCTCACTTCCCTAAGGATGAGCATGGTCTTGGCAGATTTGACGGCACAGGCTGTTATGAGTACGAGGACTGGAGAATCGGCGAGCATAAGGAATGGGGTACATATATCTTCAATTATGCACGCTATGAAGTAACAAGTTTCTTGCTTTCATCTGCAATGTTCTGGCTTGACCAGTACCATGTTGACGGTATCAGAGTTGACGCCGTAGCTTCTATGCTCTACCTCGACTACAACCGTAAGGACGGCGAATGGCTTGCAAATATTTACGGTGGCAGAGAAAACCTTGTTGCTGTTGATTTCTTGCAGAAGCTTAACACAGTTGTGCATATGTTCCACCCTGAGGCTATGATGATTGCCGAGGAAAGCACAGCATGGCCAAATGTTACAGGCTTCCCACCAAAGGATATGGGACTTGGATTTGACTACAAGTGGAATATGGGCTGGATGAACGATATGCTTTCTTACATCAGCCTTGACCCTCTCTACAGAAACTACCACCACGATACACTTACATTCAGTATGGTTTACGCATTCAGCGAAAGCTTTATGCTCCCTATCTCACACGATGAGGTTGTTTACGGCAAGGGCTCTCTTATCAATAAAATGCCGGGTCTGTATGACAATAAATTTGCCGGCGTAAGAGGATTCCTTGCATATATGCTTGCTCATCCGGGTAAAAAGCTTATGTTTATGGGCAGTGAGCTTGGACAGTTTGATGAGTGGAATTCTACCGAACAGCTCCAGTGGAACTTGCTCGGCTACGAAAAGCACCGTCAGCTCAACCACTTCTTTGCTACAGCAAATAAATTCTACTGCGATACCCCTGCTATGCACGAAAATGATTACGATTGGAACGGCTTCCAGTGGATTGCTCTTGATGATTACAAGCAAAGTATTATTTCATTCAGAAGAATTGCATATGACGGCAGTGAGGTTATTGTTGTATGTAACTTCCAGCCAATGCTTCGTGAAAACTATAAAATCGGCGTACCAAAGTACGGCGTATATAAAGAAGTTCTCAACTCTGAGGCAGAGGAATTTGGTGGTTGCGGCATAGTAAACGAAGGCGAAATCAAGGCGGTTGATACACCTGATCACGACCTTCAGTATTCAATCAACATCACACTTGCACCATTGTCTGTAATCTACATTGAGCTTGACAAGGAGCTTCCTGCACCTGAAAAGCCAAAGAAGAAAAAGACAACTAACCGCAAGGCTGCCGCACTTAAAAAAGCAAAGGCTGAAAAGGCAGCTAAAGTCGAGGCTAAAGCAGAGGAAGAACCTGTAGCAGAGCCAAAAGCAGAAGAAAAAGTCGAAAAGCCTGCAAAAGCTGAAAAGGCTGAGAAAGAAGAAGCAGTTGAGGAATAATTTCACTTATTGGGTGTAATTTATTTTGAGTATTGCGTACAAAATAATATATCAAGGTCATTTTTGTCCGACCTCTTTATAACGGAAACGCAGATAGGGTTCGCCTTATCTGCGTTTTCTATTTTGGGTTCTTTTTAATAATTGGGTAATTATGGTTTTTATTACGAAAAGATAGTTTGCAAAGCAATAATTTTCCTATTCCCGACAATGACTTAGTAACGGTCGGGAGTTAAAAGGTTTAAAATTTGCCTATGCTTTCTACTCGAACGAAAAAATTTGGTCAACCTTTTTCAATGGTTGTGGGCGTGGGCAAAGCCCACAATACTTTAAACTACCGCAAGGTTTTGATAGCCAAACAGCTTGCTGTTTGGTGGCTTGAACACAACGGTGATAGCCTTATAATTGCGATAGCAACACAAAACAGAAAAGATATTCTTTTTCTATTTATGAATTATTTCCTATTTTTAAAGGCTGTCGCCTGTTTTATCAAACTTTGATGTATCACACAAACAGCAACGCTGTTTGTGCCTGAAAATTTGCAATAAAAACAACTTTTCTTGGGCTTTGCCCAAACCCACGAGCCTTTAAAAAGGCTCGACCTAAATTTTATATTTATTACCCGAAACTTTCTGCTAAACCATAATTAACCCCAACACTTAAAAATAACTATTTTTTATCAACAACTTTTAAAAACATTGATAATTTCCAAATTTTGTGATATAATTTTTATATATTTATATAAAATGGGGTAATATTTATATGAAAAGGAATGGTGCAGTTAGAATTACTGCCTTTTTGCTTTCTGCAATGAGCGTTATTGCTATGCTTTCGGGCTGTGGCGAAAAACAAGATATTGCAGATGATTTTCAAGAAAACAGCATAGCTACTGTATCAAGAGCCTCAAGGGACAGCTCCGTAATTCAAAATTTTGACATCATCTATCAGGAGCCGGAACTTCCCACAGGCTGCGAAATCACTGCACTTACTATGGCTATGAACTACAGCGGTTGCAATGTTGACAAATACACTATGGCCACGGAGTACCTGCCCTGCACACCGTATGACCTTGAATACGGCGAGGACGGCAATCTGTACGGCTCAAGTCCTGAACAATATTTCATCGGCGACCCTACAAGCGTATATGGCTATGTATGTGGCACAACACCGATAGTCACCGCCGCCAATAACTATTTTAAAGATGCCAACAGCAAACTAAAAGCAGTTGATATAACAGGTTCAACGCCAAAAGAGCTTTATGAGCTTGTAGATAAAGGCTACCCAATTGTGGTTTGGGTGACTATAGGAATGGTTGAGCGTAGCGATATAGAATACTGGACAGGCTCAGATGGCAAGCAGT
The DNA here is from genome assembly GCF_045129435.1 of Ruminococcus sp. Taxonomy (GTDB): domain Bacteria; phylum Bacillota; class Clostridia; order Oscillospirales; family Acutalibacteraceae; genus Ruminococcoides. The sequence continues at coordinate 13,845 of NZ_JBGVJL010000208.1, forward strand.
ATGACTGGTGTATGGACGACCACGCCGCCGACTTAATCGGCTACAGTGCCGACACAGTAACCATTGCCGACCCGATAGACGGACTTGTGGTGTACCCGAAAGAAAATTTTGAGTCAGTTTTCACCTCAAGAAATAATAAATGCGTTGTGCTGAAAAACGGTTAAGAGAGTTTAGCAACGGTCGGGAAATTTTCTTTGAATTAGCACAGACTTTATACTCGAAAATAAAAATTTTGTAAACCTTTTTAAAGGTTGTGGGTGTGGGCAAAGCCCACAAGACTTTAAACTAACGCAAGGCTTTGATAGCCAAACAGCCTGCTGTTTGGCGGCTTGAACACAACAAGCGAAAGCCTTATGATTGCGACAGCAACATAAAAAACCGTTATTCTTTATAAATAAATTATTTCTTATTAAAAGGCTATCGCCTGTTTTGACAAACCTTGCTTCAACACACAAACAGCGTTGCTGTTTGTGCCTTACAAATTGCAATAAAAACAACTTTTCTTGGGCTTTGCCCAAACCCACGACCCTTTAAAAAGGCTCGACCTAAATTTTATTATTGCTAAGCTTTTATATCAGCAAAAATAATTCACTGTTATACCCCACCCAAAGGAGGATTGCGTTTTGAGAAGATATATTTTCACTGCATAGCATCGGCTATTGCAATTATAATTAAATATTGTTATAGCCATGCTATTCCTAATTTACAAAAATAACTTAGGAGGCAGCAATGAGCTATATTAAAGCCGAGGATGTTTTACCTCGTGATATTATCGAAATTATTCAAAAATACATTGACGGACAGAATATTTACATTCCAAAAAAATCTGATACTCGCACCAAGTGGGGCGAAAGAACTGATACTTTATCTGTTCTTTCCGCAAGAAATAATGATATTTACGCAGAATATCGCAATGGTTCAGATGTCAAATCATTGGCTGAAAAGTATTTCCTTTCCGAAAAAAGTATTCAAAGAATTATATACCAAGCAAAAACTAAGAGCAAATCCTGAACGGGTTTGCTCATCTTTTTTTATAAAAATATATGAGGTTGTATTTCATAACCATATAAAATATAATTACACTATAAAATATTTGAAAGGATGCAGGTATAATGGATTTAATTAAAAATTATATGCTTGATGATATATTGCGGTGCAAACTAAATAAGCTTACTCAGAAAACCTTTTGCTTTGACTTTGAAAACTGGGTTACAAACGGTTATTTTGAGGGTGACTACATTCCCTATTCTGTTTATGACGGTGAAAATATACTCTCTAATGCCTCGGCAAATATTATGAATTTCACCCAAAACGGCAAGCAAAAGAACTACATTCAGATTGGCACAGTTATGACCGATGAAAGTTACCGCAGACAGGGCCTTGCCAGCAAGCTTATAAACACAATTATTGGTGATTACAACGGAAAATGCGATGGTATCTATCTTTTTGGCGACCTTAGTGCTGTTGATTTTTATAAAAAGCTTGGTTTTAAAGCTGTAAATCAATACGCATACAAAATTAAAAACAGCGTAATTTCAAAGATAAATTTTAAAAGCAGTTTTAAAAAGTTAGACCCGCAAGACAAATGTATGCGAGATAAATACCTGCATTATATAAGAAATTGTGCATTAAGCTCTGCTTTTGAACAGACTAACAAATTCAGCTTACAGATGTTTTACACATCGGAACTCGAAAATGTGTATTACTCAGAAAAGCTTGATAGCTTTATAGTTGCAGATATTGAAAACGAAAATGTACTTTTGCATAGCGTGCTTATTCAAAATAACACTTCACTCAAAAATATTATCTCCGAATTACCAAGTAACACATCATCAATTTCACTTGGCTACACTCCTCTTGAGCAAGACAGAAATATATGTGACTGTACTATATTTGACGGCGGTGAAGATTACCGATTGTTCATCTTTGGCAATCAGCTTGAAAGCATTGAAACCGACCGATTGTTTTTCCCCACCCTATCACACGCATAATCAAAACTCCCGGACAAGCAAATATCCGGGAGCTTTGTGTTATAACAATGGAGTTTGTTGATTAATTAATTCTTATTATAATTTTGCAATCACCTAAGTGTTGCTGTGATAGTTGCACATGAACCGAGTAAATGATACAGGCTGTTTCTCTCACCATTATATCCATTTTCTTTAAGATGTTCGTCTGCCATTTCCTCAGTAATCGGCTCTACATTAAAATCAACGGTCTGAGTTTCCTCTGTGCCGTCATTGTACTTAACGGTAACATCAACCGATACTCCTTCAAAAAGCTGTGAGTAAAGGTCGTTATACATATCAATCAAATCTGATTTTTGGTAGTTATTCACATCGTATCCCTTGTCAAAATCTTCGCCGAATATTTTAACATAATTGGCTCTTGAATTTTTAAGTAAAGCGTCATCACTGTACAAACAGTATATATCATGTTTTT